>NZ_JAMYPD010000017.1:0-138949 GCF_040320195.1 Mesorhizobium sp. M0768
ATCATGCGGCGGCTTCATGTCGACCGCGAAGACGACCGTGCTCCCGGCAAACGACACCTCAATACAAATTTGGGCTTGCATTTCGGTCCGCGATTAGACGACTCACACTCTCCCTTCCGTCAACGCATGCCGTGTTGGAATAGCCGAAGCCGAAAGGCGGTAGCGCTCCTCAAACCCCACTATCTCATCTCGGGTAGCAGGTGTGGCGATGTAGCCCTCGTCACAGGGCTAACCCTAGTGCTTGCACTGGCCAGGGGCCGCTTTTGATGCCACGCTGCGGAGCGCCGGCGGTCCGAGCACACACCGCCGATCCCTGCGACCCAGAGCATCGCTTCGCGAAATTTCCCTAAGAGTCCGTTTTGAAATTCAAGGATGACCGTTTCGGCGGATGAGGTTTGCGCCCATTGCGACGAGGATCATTGCGTGAGAGACGTCGATGCGCTGCTCGTAGTCGCGCACGAGGCGGCGCCATCTTGTCATCCAGCCGAAGGTCCGCTCGACGAGCCAGCGTCGGGGCAAGACTTCGAAGCCCTTCTGGTCATCGGATCGGCGGATGACCTCGACCACGAAGTCCAGATAGGCGGCCTTGTCCATGAGCATTAGCCGATCATAGGCGCCGTCGGCGAACAGATGCTTCACCCAGGGCCAGCGCTGGCGGATACCATCCAAGATCGCCTGAGCGCCGGCGCTGTCGGAGATATCGGCCGGCGTCAAGTTGACCATCAACAGCCGCCCATCCGTATCGACTGCGATATGGCGCTTGCGTCCGACGATCTTCTTGCCGGCGTCGTAACCCCTTGTTCTTGCTTGCGGAGCCTTGACCGACTGGCTATCGATCACCGCCGCCGACGGGCTCGCCTCGCGCCCGGCCCGCTCACGATCCAGCATCAGCGCCACGTCGTGGATGGTCTGGAACAAAAATCGCCGCGCCAGCTCTCGAAACCAGCCATAGACCGTCTGCCAGGGTCCAAAGTGGATCGGCAGCATCCGCCAGCCGCAACCCGAACGGACCAGGTAGCGCACCGCATTGATCACCTCGCGAAAATCAACCTCGCGCGGACGGCCACGCCGCCCAGGCTTGGGCATCAGCGGCGCGAACTGCTCCCACTCCTCATCCGTCAAATCAGACGGGTAGCGCTTGGTCTTCTTGGCGATCTGGGCCATCCGGCCGCGGCTCTGCTTTGTCCACATCCACAGCTTGAATCATAACCCAGCCTCAGACGAAACCCCAGCAAGCCGATTTTCAAAACGGCCTCTAAGGGCAGTCAGACATTGTTCCGATCAGTGTTGAACGAGATAGGTTTCGATCCTGCCGACACCTGCCAGTTCTAGATTACAGCGCGGTTCGAGCTTCCAGGAGGTGCGCAGGGCCTGCTTGGTTGCCTCCGAGATTTGCATGCGGTCGGCCACGCCCTGGGACTCGAGCCGGCTTGCAATATTCACGGTCTCGCCCCAGAGGTCGTAGACGAACCGATGCCGGCCGATCAGGCCCGCGATCACCGGTCCCGTGTGCACGCCAATGCGGATCCGAAAACTATCGTTGCCCCAAGCTAAGGGCTTCAACGCGTCCAGCATGGATTTCCCGAGTGCCACGATCCTGTCGGCATGGTCAGCTGCCGGTTCGGGAACACCGCTCGCAGCCATATAGGCGTCTCCGATGGTCTTGATTTTCTCGACGGAATGCTTCTCCGCCAAGACGTCGAACGTGCCGAATAGCCTGTCGAGGCGCTTGATCAGGTCCGACGGCGGCAACCTTGCCGCTATGCTCGAGAAACCGACAATATCGGCAAAAAGAATGGTCACTTCATCGAACCGGTCGGCAATGAACTCTTCGCCCCGATGCAGCCGTGCCACGATCTGACCGGGCAGGATCGCATGAAGAAGCGAGTCAGCCCGCCCCTTCTCCACCTCGATCCGCTGAAGATACTGGTGCTCGCGGTCAAGCCAACGCTTCTTCTCCAAACTCGAGTTGATCCGGGCGCGCAGCAGGACTGGATTGAAAGGTTTAGGCAAGTAGTCGTCGGCCCCCGCCTCGATGCAGCGGACCACTGCATCCACTTCGTCCAACCCCGATATCATGATGACAGGGATATGCCGCCATCGGCGCTCCGCTTTCAATCGTGAGAGCACCTCGATGCCGTTCATGTCCGGCATCAGGAGGTCCAGCAGAACCAGGTCGAACTCGTGTTCCGCAAGGTGAGCCAGCGCTGACAGACCGGACTCGGCAGTGACTACCTGATGACCGTCACGTTGCAAGCGGCGGGAGAGGAGACCGCGGTTACTGCTGATGTCGTCGACGACAAGTATGCGGCCACAGCCGGAGCTTACGGGGTGCTCCGTCTTGATCAGTGCCCGTTCGAGTCCTGCCGCATCGATCTCAGCCTGATTTGTGGTCCGCGGTTCCTCGCTGTCGGGTGCGCGCGAGAGGCCGGCGATTGCATCGACATGCGCCAACAACTCGGCCGCCGCGGCGAGCATCACCCTGACATCCTCTTCCAGCGCGTATTCGTGCAATTCTTCGGCTTCTTCACGAATCATTTCGGAATAGCCGATGATCGCGTTGAGCGGCGTTCGCAAGTCGTGGCGCAGTTTCGCCTCGATCTCGACCCCTGCCCGGTTCTGATTGTCGGCTTTGCCATGGATCAAGCTGTCGATCAGGCCATTCAATTCGCAAGCAGCGGCGCTGACCTTCTCCAGATCCGGTGTCATGTGGACCAGACCGAGGTCCTGCACCTGTTCGGTCAGCAACTCCTGAAATCCTGAGATTGCCCGCGCCGGTCCGGCGAGCTGCTGTGCCAGATGGACGGCGATCGCATGGCGTTGGAACTTGTTCTTGGCAGTCATGTTTTCAAACCGTCGGCCTGGGCCTCATCGATTCCCGGCGAGCAATTGTTCAATTTTCTGGACAAGTCGCGACAGGTCCACCGGCTTGCTATCGTAGTCATCGCAGCCGGCCTCGAGCGCCATTTCGCGATCGCTGGCCATCGCGTGCGCAGAAAGCGCAATGATCGGGATCCCGGAGGTGGCCGGATCAGCCTTGATTCGCCGGGTCGCCTCCCACCCGTCCATGACCGGCAAGCTCATATCCATGAGGATGAGATCCGGCCTTTCCGAAACGGTGAGTTCCACGCCCGACTGTCCGTTTTCCGCAATCAGGACTTCGAACCCACGCCGCGACAACCGCCGCGAGAGCATGTCGCGATTCAATTCGTTGTCTTCTACGAGAAGGATCCTCGTCATCCTCGGCTTCCTTCAGCCATGGGGGCGGTTCCGGGATCGGCAATGCTGGCACCTGTCGATCCAAGTGGGAATATCTGGCGCTCGAGGGCCTCGACCAACTGAGACCGACTGTTTGCGCCCTTGGTCACAACCGCGACCGCCCTGTCGCGAAGCCATTTGAGCTCGTCCGCCGACAAATCCTTGGAAGTCACGACGACGACCGGAATGTTCTGCAGTTCGGGCACCTGCTGCATCTCGTTCAAGGTCTCGAATCCGTCCATTTCGGGCATCAGCAGATCAAGCAGGACCAGACGCGGCAACAACCGCTTCATCAGCTTGAGGCCGCGCAGGCCATCGCTTGCCTCGTGAACCCGCCAATCCTTCTTGACCAGAATACGCCGAAGGAAATCGCGCGAGGCTTGATCGTCATCAATAACAAGCACATCGCGGTTGCCACTGCCGCAAGCCTCTATCGTTCGAACAAGCTTCCGCGTGTCGATCGGCTTCGTTAGGTATTCGACCGCACCGAGTGAGAGGCCGAGTTCACGATCTGCAAGTATCGTCGCAAGGATTACTGGAATCTCGCAGAGCTCCTTGTCGCTCTTCAGCGAGCGCAGCACTGACCAGCCGTCCTGATGCGGCATGATAATGTCGAGAACGATTGCGACAGGGCGATGCGCTCGCGCAGCGGCTATTCCTTCCTCGCCGCTTGCTGCTTCGATCGACGCCAGTCCCGCCTCTGCCAAGGCCCTGGCGATAAGGGC
Source organism: Mesorhizobium sp. M0768 (assembly GCF_040320195.1). Taxonomy (NCBI): domain Bacteria; kingdom Pseudomonadati; phylum Pseudomonadota; class Alphaproteobacteria; order Hyphomicrobiales; family Phyllobacteriaceae; genus Mesorhizobium; species Mesorhizobium sp. M0768. Next base: position 3,984 of record NZ_JAMYPD010000017.1, read on the forward strand.
TCGGGCGGCAGGTTCGTCATCGATGATCAGAACCGCCTTGTCCGACGGCCTGGACGACAGCGGTTCGGCGGGTCGCTGCTCGCTAGATTCCTCGTTGCACTCGGCTGGAATCTCCATTGTGAAGGTCGAGCCTTTTCCGAACTCGCTCTTGACCGTTACAACGCCTCCGATCATTCGGCAGAAACTCCGGGTTATGCTAAGGCCCAATCCCGTTCCGCCATAGTTGCGAGTGGTGGACGCGTCTGCCTGCGTAAAAGCGTCAAAGAGCCGTTCTTGTTGCTCTGGCGTCATCCCGATCCCGGTGTCCGACACTACGAATATTAGCCAGTCGCCATCCGATGTCCTGTTGCGTCGAACCGCCAGCGTTACATGGCCCACTTCGGTGAACTTGGCCGCGTTACTGAGTAGATTGAAGAGGTTATGACGCAACTTCGTCTGGTCCGAATGCATTTTCCCAAGGTCGCCCGCGAGGTCCAGCACGAAACTGTTTCTGTTTTTCGCCATCAGTGGCGCGACTGTGGCCTGGACATCGCGCAACAAGTCGGCGACGTCGAAAGTCTCCAGGAAATTTTCCATCTTATTTGCCTCGATCTTCGACAGATCGAGGATGTCGTTGATGAGCGCGAGGAGATGGCGACCGGCCCCGGCGATCTTTTCCACATCTGGGACGAACTCGTTCATTTGCTCGTCACTCGCCTCTTCGATCAGCATCTCGCTGTAGCCAATGATCGCGTTCAATGGAGTGCGTAGCTCGTGGCTCATGGACGCGAGGAAGCTGCTCTTGGCCTCATTTGCCGCTTCAGCATGGCTCTTGGCCCGCTCGAGTTCGACCTCTCTCTGCTTCAGTTCCGTGATGTCGGTGTAAACGGCGACGGTCCCGCCGTCAGGGGTCTTTCGTTTGCTGACGCGGACCCAGCGTTCTCCGAAGCGACCCTCGTGGACGAAGCCTGCCGGATCCTTCTGGATGCGCAGCCTCTCCGCAATCCATTCCTCCGGCGACGCGCCCTCAAGGTCGACGTGCCCGCTCGCCAAGCGTCCTTTCAGAATATCCTGAAGGCTTTGCCCAGGAAGAGTAGCTCGCTCATTGCCGGGAAAGATTTCGCAGTATTTGCTGTTGGCAAGAAGGACCTTGTCCTCCGAATCGAACAGGACAAATCCGTCAGAAATCGCCTCGAGTGCCGCTGCGATCGTCCGTCTTTGCCGCTCCGCCTCATCTTCCAGTCTTTGCTTTTCAATTGCGCTCGCCCGGAAAAGCCGAAGCGTCCGCGCCATCGCGCCGAGCTCGTCGCCTCCCTCTGCCTGTATTTCGACGTCATAGCGTCCTTCCGTCAGATTTCCGATCACCCGGTTCAAGCGCCGCAACGGGCCGACGATCGAGCGAAGAACAAGGATGGTGAGAAGCGACCCGATCATCACCACGATGGCCACCAGCACGGCAGCGGTCGTCGCCGTTTTCTGGGTTTCCGTTACGACCTCATTGCGAGCGGCTTCTGCCTCGGCGCTCGCTCGTTCGACGAGTTTGTTTAGCGCGGCATCCACATTTGCGCTGTGGGTGCGCGCCTCGGCGAGGAGAGTGTTGCCGATGATGCGGTTGTCTTGAGTATAGCTGTCTGCCGCTCGTAACGCCGTTTTGACATAGGAATCGATCTCAACGCGGATTTCCCTGACCGCATCCGGTGATGATTTCGAAAGGCGGTCCAGATGTGTCAGCAGTCGCTCGCGCGCCTGCTCGGCATTGCGCTGGGAATTCATCAACAAGCTAACCGACAAATCAGTCAGCCAGTAGCGCAATTCGCCGAATGTTACGTGGGCCGCAGCCGCAGTGGATGCGACATCGAAAAATGCCTTGGTCTCCGCGGTTCGATCTGCACTGCGATAAAGTGCCTGCGTGAGAAAGATGGACGATACGATGAGGCTGATAAGGCCGGCCGCTGTCAGCGCAGCTATGCGGGCCGAAATCGGTAGATTGGCGAAGCTACGCGCAAGTGGCCTCGCCGGCGCCGATACGGCCTCCACTTGGTGCGGTGATTGTTCCAAAGCGCTCATTTGAACAAGACGATGCTGATCGCGCCTCCCAGATCGCCCGCTTTGCCGCCCTCCTTAGGATATCCTGTCACGTCGATCTCGCCCTTCGGCTCGCCGTGACAGGAAAGACACGAGCCGGTATAGTATTCGGGCAGCAGCATTCGAAATGCCGGGCGTCCATCCGCCTCTGTGACGTCCGTGTAGGCTCCCTTCGCTCTCTGCGGATCCACCAAGACCTTTTCGATGATCTGTGCTTCCCAGGCGTCCGGAAGCGATTTGCGGTTGCGCACGAGTTGCTCTGGCGCAGTCACGCGCACCCGAGCTTCGTTGCCGGCCTTGGCGCTGAACTTGTCATTCATCAGACGCGCAAACACGGCTGGCACGAAGCCCTTGAATGCGATTCCCGCGCGGTTGATGTTATCTTGCTGTTCGTCCACCACCTCTCGCATCGCCTCAATCTGGACCTCAAGCAGACGCCGGTCGCGCTCGGTCAATTCGCCGGAAAGCGGGTCGTTGCCGGTGTGTTTTGAGTATTCGGCGATGGCCTCTCTCGTAATGCGCTCACCGTCGAGGTGCTTGTCGCCAAGAGCAGGATCATTGATGAGCGTCTGGTAGTTCGAGATGATACGTCGCCCCGCACGGAGCAATTCCGCGAGTCGCGTTCCCGTCGCGACATCCTCGGTAACTCCCGCTCCGATGGCAGACGACACGACGAGCGCGCAGCCGACAAGAACAGCGGCAATGAAAGTCCGCGTCAACGTTGACATGCCGGACATTTCCGTTTCCCTTCCAGGAAGGCCACTAGCAGCATAGCACGATAAAAGCCGGGGAGGCAGCGACAAACTTCGAAGCTCAGGGAAGGAGGGAACGAAATTCGCCATCTGTTCCGAAGCGTCCCTGGCGTGTAACCCATCTCCGCCGAACGTCCCTTACACCCCATTGCCAACCCACAGCCTCGACCAACTGGATGACGGCTTCGGGTGATGGCCGTGAATTGGTCCGGAGCAAGCGAGCTTCCGCTTAGGTCGGAACCGGCATTTCGCTCAGGGTAAAGCCACCAGGACAGCTTCAGGCAGAGCCATCACCTTCAGCACCGCTTCGCGTCGTGCTGCTGGCTGGAGACGCCGCTCGTTGACGGGCACGGCCGGCCTTCGCCTTACGGCTGCGCCAGCCGCGATCCGAACCGACGAACGCTTCCAGCATGTGCGGAATCAGGGCAGCGGTGTCCACGGGTTCATAGAGCCGGCTGTGCTCGGCCGCATACTGGTCGAGTTCCTCCTTGAGGGGCTCCGGCAGGATGATCGTCATGCGGACGACACCAACCTTCGGCAGCCGACCGAGCCTCAGATCAGGCATTGTTCACCTCCTGCTTGTGAGACAAGGACATGTTGACTGTTCAGATAATCAACATAGGCAACGACGTCGCGATGAACGGCGGCAGGCAGTTCGACGGTGATCTTGACCGGACGGTCATCGGGAATGGCGGAAAGTTTCAGCTTGGTCATGATGAATCCTTTGACGTGCCGTAAGGCACAAGAAGAAGGTCGCGATTGACAATCACGCGAACCGGGAAACCGGGCCGCACGGTGAGCGTAGGCTGGACATAGAGCTGATTGCGCACGAGCTGCTGGCCAATATCGGAGGCCGAATCCTGCGCGCTTTCGCGGATGGCCTTGGCGATTTCGCTTTCGTCGTCGCTGGACCCAAGCGATGTCCCAATGCCCAGTAATGTCGAGAGTGCTGCGGCCCGGAACATCTGGCCCCAATGACGGTCGACCTCGTCCTCCAGCCCGGAAAATCCTTCAGCGTCTGCGCCCTGCTGCCGCTCCAGCACGATCGAGGTGCCGTCAGGCATGATCAGCCGGTTCCAGACCAGCAGCACGCGCGACTGGCCGAAGGCGACGTGGCTGTCGTACTGGCCGATCAGCCTCGCACCCTGCGGGATCAGGAGATGGGATCCTGTCGGGCTGTCATAGACATTTTCCGTGACCTGAGCGGTGATCTCGCCGGGCAGGTCGGAGCGGATGCCGGTGATAAGGGCGGCTGGAATGACGCTGCCGGCTTGCACCACATAGGGCGAGGCCTTCGCGGCGAGCCGATTGGGGCTGACTGTGCGACGGTCTGGCTCGGCATTGACGAAGGCCAGCTTGCGATCCTGCACGTTTTGCGCGGCGCTAGGATCGATCGGTGGCGGCCCAAGCGGCGGAGTCAGATCAGATTGGGTGTCCGGTTCTATGACTCTGCCGCCAGGATCCTTTCGTGTGGGACCAGGTCTCGTGTTCGTATCGGTGAAGAGCTTCGCCACGCGTGCGGCCTCGATCTCGGCCAGTCGGCGCTGCTCCTCCGGATCGGCGCGCGGTCCACTGACGTTGGACGCCCCAATCGGCTGGCCGCGCTCCTGCGCGCGCAAGATCGGCCGGCCCAAATCGCCAGGCAGCGCGGGGCCGAGTTGCGGAACACCTGCATAGTCCTTCGGCAGCTTCTGTAGCCCGTCGGCCGTTGAGCGGTTTTCGGTGGTGAAGAGCTCGGGCGGCTGTTCGGTTCCGCGCTGTCTGGTGTCGAGCGCCCAAATCAACGTGCCGAGGATCGCAGCGCTGGCAACTCCACCGACGCCTATCAGCACCTTGCGCGACAGTCGCGTGACCCTGGCCGGTTCGGGCCGAAGGCGCAGTTCCGCTCGAATGTCCTGGTTGGGTGCATTTGCAGGGTCGCTCATCGGAACAGCCTCGTGCTGGGCGAGGTTCGTTTGCCGTCCGTGCGCACGATGCGGACGCGCTTTTCGCTTGTTTTGTCGCCGAGCCTCAATTCAGCGGCGGCAAACAGCCGATCAACGAGGTAGTAGTTCTGGCGAGCACGGTAGTTGACCAGCTCCGAGCCGCCCGACGGGCCGATGACAAAGAGCGGCGGCATTTCACCTTGCCATATGCCCGACGGGAACTCGATGTAGACTTTTGCACCGTCATCGAAGGCGCGAAGCGGCCGCCAGGGCGCCATGTCGCCCTCGATGCGATAGCGAAAATTCAGTTTCTGGATGTCGACGCCGGACGCGACCGGCTGTGCGGCGGAAGCCTGCGCGTTCTGGCGCCGCAGCGCAATCAGCTGGTCCTGCGGGTACTGCCAGGAGACCGAAGCCATGTAGGTCTTTTCGGTCGAGCGCAGCTCGAGATGATAGGTGCGGCGGTCGCTGTTGATGACGAGATTGGTCTGCAGATCCGGCCGTGTCGGCTTCACAAGAATATGGACCTGCTGGCGCTCCCCTGCCCCACTTTGCGTATCGCCGATGATCCAGCGCACCGTGTCGCCGGCGGCCACAGGCCCGGAGCCGACAAGCTGCTCGCCCGGCTGCAAGGCGATGTCGGTGACCTGGCCGGGCGCGGCATAAATCTGGTAGAGCGCGCCCTCACTCCACGGATAGAGCTGGATGGCATTGACGAACCCGTCGCGAACCGGCTGCATCCTCGCTGCCTCGTTCGCCTGGCTGATACGCTGCTTCGGATCGGGCGGCTCCGGCTCCACCTTCGTAGCGTCGACTGGTTTCAACTGACCAGGCAGCGGAAGCGGTTTCGGCACTTCCACCACTTTGACCGGACCAGGCGGCTCGACCCTGCGCACCGCAGGCACCGCATCGTCGTAGGCGATTTCCGGCGGAATGTATTTCTTCGATGCACAGCCGGCGAGCGCCGTTGCCGACAGCAGTGTCAGGGCAAGCCTACGTGCCTTGGGCGCATTGCGCGTGGCCGGTCTCGCCGATGTTCTTGTTGGTGCTGCACGCATCATGAAAACTCCTTCGACCAGCTGATGGCGTTGACATAGACGCCAAGCGGATTGGCTTTGAGCCGGTCAGCGTCGCGGGGTTGCTGAATCGCGATTGTGAGGATTGCGGTCCAGCGCTCGGTGCCGGCCAGGTTGCCATTCTCGTAACGGCGCTCGACCCAGGCGACGCGAAACGAATCGGGGGTAGCACGGATGACGCTGGAAACCTCGATGGCGATCTGGAGTTTGCCCAATTTGGCAAAAGGGTCGTTCAACCGGGCGTAATCATTAAGGGAAATGGCGCCGCGGTCTGTGGTGTAGTCGTAGGCGCGCAGCCAGTTTTGGCGGACGATGACCGGGTCGGCCGGAATGCTTCTGACCTGTTCGATGAAGCGGGCCAGATGCCAGGCGACCTGCGGATCGGTCGGCCGATAGTCGGCAACGGCCGGAGCGACAACCTGCGCTTCACCGAACTTGTCGACCTCCACCACCCAGGGAACCACTGAGCCGCGCGTTGACTGCCAGACCAATGCGGATGCAAAACCGCCGGCCAGGACGAGAGAGCCGAAGGCCATCAGCCGCCAGTTTCTCGCCTGGACGCGAGCCGAGCCGATGCGCTCGTCCCAAATCTGGGCTGCACGCTGATATGGCGTCTCGGGGTGAGGCGTTTTTGCGTAACGAACAAAAGGGCGTCTTAAGGGGGTCATCGGCGGTCGTCCTGATCGAGGGAAACATTCATCGAGCCGCCCCCATCATCACTTGAGTGGACCGAATGGGCGGCGATACTGGCGCCGTGGCCCATGGCCTGGTTGCGCTTCATGCGTTTTGCCCATGCGGGCGGGGCGTCGGAACTGGTGTCGGAGGCCGACCAGTCACCCGAGGAAGCCGTTCCCGACGATCGCTCTCCACTCGTCGCACTCCAAGCCGCAAAGCGGCCGGCATCATAGCTGTCGGACAGCGCCGAGGCGGCGCGCGACATGGCCTGCTTCACCGGTCGAACGGCAGCGCTGGCACCGGCCCTGGCGACACCCGCCACGCCGGCGGCGACCGAGCCTGCACCACCTCTTCCAGATGTCGCTGCGCCAAGTTCCCAGGCGGCCGAAGTGCTGCCGGCCAGATGCGCGCCGCGGCGTGCGGCTGCTGCCGACATACGCGCACTGCCATTGAGTGCGCCTGCCGCGCCGCTCAATCCGGCGCGAGCACCCATAGCGCCAGCCACGCCAAGGCCGCCAGCGACGAGGCTCGTGCCAACAGCGGCACCTGCGCCCAGTTGCGGGGCACCGGAGACCAGCCCCGTCGCAATGCCGGGACCGAAGATCGACAGTCCCATCAGCGACAGAGCGCCCAGGACAAGCGACAGCGCATCCGTGATTGTGGGCTGTTCGGCGCCGAAGCCTTGGGTGAACTCGCCGAACAGGCCCGAGCCGATGCCGACGATGACGGCAAGGACCAGTATCTTCACGCCGGAGGCAACGATGTTGCCGAGCACTTTTTCGGCAAGGAAGGCGGTCCGGTTGAACAGCGCAAAAGGTATCAGCACAAACCCGGCAAGCGTCGTCAGCTTGAATTCGACCAGCGTGACGAATATCTGGACGGCCAGAAGAAAGAACGCAATCAGTACGATCGCCCAGGCGATCATCAGCACTACGATCTGGACGAAATTCTCGAAGAACGAGACGTAGCCCATCAGCTGGCTGGCGGCCTCGAGGATTGGATTGCCGGCATCGATGCCAACTTGCGCGACGCGGCCCGGCTGCAGCAATGCCGAGCCTGAAAGTGCCGAGCCTCCAGCCTTCAGGCCGAGCCCGGAAAAGCTCTCGAAGACGATGCCGGCAAGACGGTTGAAGTTGCCGATGATGAAGGCAAAGAAGCCGATATAGAGCGTCTTCTTCACCAGTCGGTGCAGCACGTCTTCATCAGCACCCCATGCCCAGAACAGGCCGGCCAGTGTGATGTCGATCACAATCAGGGTCGAAGTGAGAAACGCAACTTCCCCACCGAGCAGGCCAAATCCTGAATCGATGTAGCGAGTGAAAGTCTCGAGGAAGCGATCGATGACGCCGGTGTCGTTCATGGCGCCACCGTTTCGGGATAGGGCCGGTCTTCCGCGAAAGGCGGCGTTGGCGGTTGGAGCGGCGGCAGCCGGGTCGGGTCCTTTTCGGTCGGCGGAGCCACGTTTGGCATGATCGGGCGGAATGGCCGCAGGAAGCGTCGGCGGCCTTCCGCCCAGGCTTTCCTGCAGGCGTCGTCATCGATCGCCGCAATTCCGATGTCCCGGCATCGGGCAAGCTCGACGCTTGCCGGCTCGCCGCCCGGATATGCGGAGCGCGGGGAGGACGCGTCCTGCGAGCCGCCGCCGCGCAGCGCCATGGAGGCGGCGGTCATGGCGGCGCCAAGGGCAAGAACGGCTGTTATCCGGGCGGCGATCTTGAGATCCATGCGGTCTTCGCCTCAGTCGTGGAACATTTTTACGGATGACGCACTGTAGCTGCTGCCCGTCATGAAACGGCTGAACTGTTCCCGCGCCTGCTCCTGTGCGGCCGCCCTTCTCGCTTGCTCAAGAGCTTCGGCTCGTCCTTGTGCGGCCAGCATCGCAGTGAGATCGGCAACTTGCTTGGCCTGCACGGCAAGAAGCTGGTTGCCGGCTTGCGTCGCCTGCAGCACGCCGACAGCCGACTGGCTGGCGCTGACCAGCGCACTCGTCTGCTCCTGTGTCTCTGCGATGTTGTCTACTGCGACGGCGCCGGTCTTCAGCGAATGCTCAAAGGCCGACACCGAGGTCTGCCAGCGTTGACGCGCGCCGTCGACAAGCTGCTGGCTGGAGAGTTCCGACCCGAAATTCTCGTAAGTGGAGGTAAACTGGCTCTCGATCTCCTGGACGCTATAGGCCAGCTTGTCGGCCTCGCCGAGCAGGCTCTTCATCTCGGAAAAATTGGCCTCGATCTGGCCAAGCAGCGAGGTTGGCAGGGAGGTGAGATTCTTCGCCTGGTTGATCAGCATCTGCGCTTCGTTCTGAAGCGAGCTGATCTGGTTGTGGATCTGCTCCAGCGCACGCGATGCCGAAAGCAGGTTCTCGGCGTAGTTCTTTGGGTCGAACACGATCAGTGCCGATGCCGGTGCCGATGACAGCGCCGTCGCGACGACGATTGCGCCGGCTGCCGCCATGCGACGGATACGGCGACCTGCAAGAACGGAATTCATGAGGGAAGCTCCTTTGTGGATTGGTCGATCACGCCAGTGAGATTGGGAATGAGGTCTGCCGCCCAGGAGAGACCACGGTTCGTAAGCCAGGCCTCGAGGAAATGGTCTCGCCCCGCCCCGGCGATTATCCGGTCGATCGCGGCCTGGTCCGATTTGGACGATGCGGCGCAGAGCGCCAGCGCGATCGGACCAAGCCCCAGCTCGAACAGGCGGTTGCCGCGGCGGCTTTGACAGTAATAGTCGCGCTTCGGTGTCGCTCGCGCGACGATCTCGATCTGGCGATCGTTGAGACCAAAGCGTCGGTAGATCTCTGTGATCTGCGGCTCGACGGCGCGCTCGTTCGGCAAGAACAGCCGCGTCGGGCAGCTTTCGACGATTGCCGGTGCGATTGGCGATCCGTCGATGTCCGAAAGCGACTGGGTGGCGAAGACCATGCTGGCGTTCTTCTTCCTCAGCGTCTTCAGCCATTCGCGCAACTGGTCAGCGAAACCGCCGTCGTCGAGCGCGAGCCAACCCTCGTCGATGAGCAGCAGTGTCGGCCGGCCGTCCATCCTCTGCTCGATGCGGTGGAACAGATAGGCGAGCACGGCGGGCGCTGCACCTGTGCCGATCAGGCCTTCGGTTTCGAACGCCTGGACCGAAGCCTCGCCCAGCCGCTCGTGCTCGGCATCGAGCAGGCCGCCATAAGGGCCACCGATGCAATAGGGAAGGAGCGCCTGCTTCAGCGGCGAAGATTGCAGCAATACGGACAGGCCAGTCAGCGTCCGTTCGTGGACGGGCGCAGAGGCCAGCGACGTCAACGCCGACCACAGATGTTCCTTTACCTGCGGCGTGATGGACACGCCTTCGCGCAGAAGGATGTCGACAATCCAGTCGGCCGCCCAGGCTCGCTCTGGCGTATGATGAATATGGGCGAGCGGCTGTAGCGAAACGGTATGAACGTCGTCCGACAGATCGGCCAAAGTAAGCAAGGGCAACGGATCGTCAGCCCCCTGCCCAGTTCCGGCATTTCTTCCGAGATCATGCCAATCGCCATGCATGGCGAGAATGGCCGCGCGGATTGAGCCGCCGAAGTCGAAGGCAAAAACCTGGCTGTGCTCGTAACGTCGGAACTGCAGCGCGATCATCGCCAACAGGACCGACTTGCCGGCACCGGTCGGGCCGATGACGAGGGTGTGGCCGACATCGCCGACGTGAAGGCTGAACCGGAACGGTGTGGCGCCTTCCGTTCTGGCGAAGAACAGCGGCGGGGCGCCAAAATGCTCGTCCTCAATCGGTCCAGCCCAGACCGCCGAAAGTGGAATCATGTGGGCGAGGTTCAGAGTCGAGATCGGCGGCTGGCGGACATTGGCGTAGACGTGGCCAGGGATGCTGCCGAGCCAAGCCTCGACCGCGTTGACGCTTTCGGCGATGCAGGTGAAATCCCTGCCCTGAATGACCTTTTCGATCAGGCGCAGCTTTTCGTCGGCAATTGACGGATCAGCATCCCAGACCGTCACGGAGGCGGTGACATAGGCTTCGCCGATCTGATCTGAACCGAGATCCTGCAGGGCCGCGTCCGCATCGGCCGCCTTGTTGGCGGCGTCCGTATCAACGAGGACTGACGCCTCGTTGGTCATCACCTCCTTCAAAATTGCGGCGATCGATTTGCGTTTGGCGAACCACTGGCGACGGATCTTCGTCACCAGCTTCGTCGCGTCGGTCTTGTCGAGCATGATCGCCCGCGTGGACCAGCGGTAGGGGAAGGCAAGCCGATTAAGGTCGTCGAGAATCCCCGGGAAGGTCATGTTCGGAAACCCGATGATAGTGAGTGTGCGCAGATGCGCATCGCCAAGCCTCGGCTCTAACCCGCCGGCTAACGGCTGATCGACAAGCAAGCCATCGAGATGCATCGGCGTTTCCGGCACGCGAACGCGATGCCGCTTGGTCGAAATTGTTGAGTGCAGGTAACTCAGCGTCTCGCCATCATCGAGCCAGTCAGCTTCGGGAACGAAGCCTTCGATGAGGTTGAGCACGCGGTCCGTGCGATCGACATAACTCTTCAGGAGCTCCCAAGGATCGACGCCGGTCTTTTGCCGGCCTTCGTAGAGCAAGCTCTCCATTCGCGACGCTTCCTCGGCCGGAGGCAGCCACACGAAGGTGAGAAAGTAGCTGCTTTCAAACAGCACGCCGGACCCTTCGAACTGTTCGCGCCGCTCAACGTCGAGAAGCGCGGATGCGCAATCCGGGAACCGGCTGTCGGGATAGCCGCTGGCGGAATTGCGCTGCGCTTCGACAAAGATCGCCCAGCCGGAGCCGAGCCGGCGCAGCGCGCCGTTGAGCCGTGCGGTCGTGCCGACCAGCTCCGCCGGCGTGGCGGAGTCCAGGTCCGGCCCGCGAAAACGCGCCGTTCTTTGAAAACTGCCGTCCTTGTTGAGCACCACGCCCGGCGCCACCAGGGCGGCCCAAGGCAGATAGTCGACGAGGCTGGCGCTCTTGTTTCGATATTCCGCGAGGTTCATCACGGCGAAAACCTCAACAGCCGAAATGCGCGGGATAGCGCAGGTGCCGGCGAACCACGTCGACGAACTGCGCATCGCGCTTTGCCGCCCAGACGGCGGCGAGATGCCCGACCGCCCAGATGACGAGCCCCGCGATCCACAGACGAAGACCCAACCCGACCGCGCCTGCCAGCGTGCCGTTGGCGATAGCGACGGCGCGCGGCGCGCCGCCGAGCAGGATCGGTTCAGTAAGCGCGCGATGCACCGGCGCGAAAAAGCCACGGACTTCCTCCTCCATCAGATCAACGCCCCGCCGCCGAAGGAGAAAAAGGACAGGAAGAACGAACTTGCCGCGAAAGCGATCGACAGCCCGAAGACGATCTGAATCAGCCGGCGAAATCCGCCCGATGTGTCGCCGAAAGCGAGCGACAAGCCAGTGACGATGATGATGATCACCGCCACGATCTTGGCGACTGGCCCCTCGATCGATTCGAGAATTTGCTGAAGCGGCTCCTCCCAGGGCATGGAGGAGCCGGCAGCATGGGCGGGCGCAATCGTCATGATCGCGGCGGTCGTCGCATACGACAGCTCCACGGCAAGTTTGCGGATAGCCGATGAATTGAAGCGGATCGGGGTCATTCTGAAGCTCCAAAGGGCGAGTGGTGATTCACGGTCATTGTGGTCTCGACATTTGCTTCCAGGGTGCGGTAGTCACCGGTGGCCGCATCGAGCCCGTCGACAAAGGCGATTTCGACGAGCCGGCGCGCGGAGCCGCGGCCGGCGAGGACGGCGACGAGGTCTATGGTTTCGGCTATCAGCGCGCGCGGGACCGTGACGACGGCCTCCTGTACGAGCTGTTCCAGTCGCTGCAGTGCGCCAATGGCAGAATTGGCGTGAATGGTGCCGATGCCGCCGGGATGGCCGGTGCCCCAGGCCTTCAGCAAATCGAGCGCTTCGGCGCCCCGTACCTCGCCTATCGGGATGCGGTCGGGCCGAAGCCGCAATGATGACTTCACCAGATCGGACAGCGAGGCGACACCATCCTTTGTGCGCAGCGCTACAAGATTGGGCGCAGCGCACTGCAACTCGCGTGTGTCCTCGATCAGCACGACGCGCTCGGCGGTTTTAGCCACCTCCGCCAAAAGCGCGTTGACCAGCGTGGTCTTGCCCGTCGATGTACCGCCGGCCACCAGCACGTTCTTGCGTGTCTCCACGGCAAGCTGCAGGACGTCAGCCTGGCCTTCGGTCATGATGCCGGCAGCGACATAGTCTTGAAGCGTAAACACCGCGACTGCCGGCTTGCGGATGGCGAATGTTGGGGCCGTGACGACAGGCGGCAAAAGGCCCTCGAACCGTTCACCGGTCCCGGGCAGTTCAGCCGAAACGCGCGGCGAGCCCGAATGCACCTCCGCACCGACATGGTGCGCGACCAGCCTGACGATCCGTTCGCCGTCTGCCGCGATCAGTGTTTCATTGCTTGCAGCGAGTCCTTCGCTGAGACGGTCAACCCACAGGCGACCGTCGGGATTGAGCATCACCTCGACAATGGCTGGATCGTCAAGGAAGCCTGCGACCGCCGGGCCGAGGGCGGTGCGCAGCATGCGCGCGCCGCGCGATACCGCTCCCTTACTGGCATGATAGTTGGTCGCCATGCGGGTCCCCGTTTCTCGCCACGAACTGTTCTTGGCGCGGTCGGGGATCATTAGAAAAGGCAGGAGCGCCGGCCTTGCAACAAGCAAAACCGGCGATCGTGGCATGACGTGCAGAGACTTGCGAGATGCGGTGCCGCTACCGCGACAGCTCAGCAACCCGGTGCCCGACTGGCCATCGCCGCTCCAGCAGAACAGGCGGCTATATTCAAGAGGTGGCATCGCGACGGAGGATCAGCGCCTCGTTAGGTGCGTCTGACAGGATGAAGGGACTGCTTTCACGCTCTATGGACCGCTGCCGGAACGCTCTTTACCGCGGCCCCGGTAGAGTTCCTCGCCGGCCGTCGTCGGATTGGAGTCGACAGGCAGCTTCGGGAGACTGCGGTCGCCGCTTGGCAGGCGTCGGCCTGGCGATTGTCGTGGTCAATCCGGCGCGGGTAGGCGAGGCTAGCAGGTATGTTGAAGAGCGTAGAGAACTCTGGTAGAAATTGCCAGAAAGGTAGATTTTTGGAGTTTCTCGTGTCCCTGAACATCAAAAATCCAGCCACCGTTGCTCTCGCCGATGAACTCGCACGCCGCCAGGGTATCAGTAAGACAGCAGCCATTCATCAGGCCCTTAGCGAGCGCTTGCACCGCTTGGGCTTTGGAGAGACCGCTCAGGAGCGTCTGCTGGCAGAATTGCGCGCCATCCGAGAAAGAGTGGCACGATTGCCTGAACTGGATGGTCGCAGCGACGAGGAGATCATCGGGTATGACGAGCATGGAATCCCTAACTGATGGTGATCGATACCTCAGCTGTTGTAGCGATCCTTCGGAGCGAGCCTGAGGCAGCAAGGCTGGAACGAGCGCTGGTCTCCGATCCAATCCGTCTGATCCCGGCAACCTGCGTGCTCGAGGTACGCATGGTGCTGGTCAGCAGGCGCGGCGAACACGCGTTGGCTGAGATCGATCTTTGGCTGCGCAAAATCGAGGCCGACATCATTCCTGTCGACTCCGAATTGGTTGATCTTGCGACCCAGGGTTGGCTGACCTACGGCAAGGGCCACCACCCGGCGGCGCTGAATTTTGCCGATTGCCTCTCCTATGCTTTGGCAAAGCGTGCAGACGAACCGCTGCTTTTCATCGGCAAAGACTTCTGCCAAACGGATATCGAACCGGCATGAGCACGAGATTGTAAGATGATCGGCTGTCCCCAGCTTGAACCTGTAATAGCGCCCAATTAGTTTCGGCCCTGTCGGCTGGGCCTGCATCGAGGGGCGTCATGCCAATTGGTCCAAAAGCAGAGCAAGCTGGCGTCTTTCGTCTTTCCGATCTGGCGCTGCTGGGCCGCGTCTCGGATGGGTTGGAAGTTGAGGGCCAATCCAGCCGGCCAACTTGTAACTCAGACATTCACGGCCGCGACGCTGGCTGCACCAATAGATGATGGGCCTCGTCGAAAACAGCCCTTGGGAGGGCCCGAAGCTCGCTTGCTTGGTGGGTGAGATGCTCGAGATACTGCGTCGTCAGCGGGACAACCACTTGCGCTTGGGCCAAGTCACGACCGCGCTTGACTGGCTCGCGATCAGCTCGTTTTGAGACCCAGAATTGTGAGCAGCAAAAATACGCGGATCGGGAACCACGAGCCGTAACGGTCCGCCTTTTTCATCGATGGCGATTGCTTCGAAAGCAGGGGCATTTTCCAACCATGCCAGACCAGATCAGCAGTGTGTGGGACCGCGAACCTGTTTTGAGAGGTACTTGAACTCCCCTTCGGGCAATTGGCCGCGCAGGTGTTTGGACGATACGCGCGCGGCATCATGGCCCACCAGATTCGGATTCGCGGCCAAGAGAACGACGTCGGCATAACTGTGCCTGAGATTCTGCTCGAGATCGCCGGCGGAACGCAGCCTCAGATGGTCTTTGAAAACGTGCTCTACGGATCGAGCCATGCAACATCTCCATTTGCGGCACCGAAGAGACATTCAGCCGGAGGGTTCTGGCGGTGCCGAACGGATGCGAGTGCGGTTGTTCCTCTGCTATGAGACAGGGCCGCAGAGGCCTGGAGAGGTGGACAGGCCGCATCGACCGACGAATAATTCTCGGGACTCGCCGGTTTGAAAGCCGTACTCTGCTTTGATCGGTGATAAACATTAAGGGCATCGCCGGCTGTGAGCGAGCATCGTGCTTCCGCCCCAATTCGGGAGGGAGCCATGAGCAGCCCCAACACCTCCAAAATTGGCGTCGCAAACTCAGAAGACCGCGATCGGGCGCCACAGCCAATTCCTAGCCCAGAGCCTGTATACAGAAACGAACTGCTGCGGCGCATGTCTCCGGCCGACCTTCAATTGCTCAGCCCTCACCTTCACAGCAGCTTTCTGCCATTGAGGACGCAGCTCGAAACCGCAAACGCCGCTATCGAGGCCGTCTACTTCTTTGAGACGGGGATCGGCTCGATGGTGGCGAAACTCCGGCCGGAGGTCGACGCCGAAGTTATAGTCATTGGTTTCGAGGGCATGACCGGCTCGGCGCTGATCATGGGCGGCGATCGATCGCCGCACGACTGCTACATTCAAGCGGATGCCGAGGTTGCCAGCATGGACGCCGAGCCATTCACAAAGGCGCTTTCCGACAGCCCGACGCTGCGGCTTTTTCTGCTGCGGTACGTGCACTACGCGTGGATCCAGGCAAGCTATACCGCCCTCGCCAATGCGCGTTTGAAACTGGAAGAACGGCTGGCAAGATGGCTGGTCATGTGCAACGACCGCATAGAAGGCGACCGGCTGCCGATTACCCATGAATTCCTGTCGGTCATGTTGGGTGTACGACGGCCGGGCGTCACCGTGGCACTTCAAATGCTGGAAGGCCGCGGCCTGATCAGGTCAAATCGTGGCGAGGTCATCTCCGTGATCGAACTGGTCTCATCACCTTGGCAAACAGCTCATATGGCCAGCCGGAGGCGGAATATGCCCGCCTGATCGGCGAGCAGGCATCTCCATGATCCGCGCCAATATCGAAGTCCGCCGATGGGATGAGACAAACTACCTAAAGCGGCAGGCCATCGCTAATGCTGGGCGGGGGGTCTCGATTCGCGAAGGGCAACCCCTGCTGGTTGCGACCGTTGAGTGAGGCACGCCGAGTCTCTCCCTTCCCGCAAAGAATTGATATCTTGAGACCGGAGGCTCTGTCAGCGCCGTTGGCGACCAGAGCAGGATATGGCTGCCAGTCCGGCGCGGGAACCACCATCCAGCCGCAGTCGACGTGTTGTCCGGATCCCGGCCAGCGTCGACGTTACTCCGACCGATCCCACACACTGACCAGGTCGGTGACGAGCAGCCCTGCAAACGGCCTGAGAGAGCCTACCAAATGTGGCGGAACATGATCGTTTCTCATTGTGCTGATCAATCAAGGGAGATTGACCATGGGCGACCGGCACAACCCAAAAATCGAGGCATCGGCAAATGTCGGAAAAGACCCGGAAGATTGGGTCAGCGGAGATGACCCAATGACTCCCGCACAAGCCTCATATCTGAAAACTCTGGCCGAACAGGCCGACGACCCTGAGGCCTATGCCGACGGCCTTAGCAAGGCGGAAGCTTCTAAACGCATTGGTGCACTCCGGGAAAAGTTAGGCCTGTAGCGTCCGCCCGTGGCTTTTCGTCTCTAGCAAAGGACAGCCGATCGGATTGGATTGGGACAGTTTTGCTGCAGGTGACCCGCGATGAATCTTCTGAATTCAGTGCATTGTGGCTCGACCGGCGATCGAGACGACAAACGGCGGATGGGAGCGGCTCATAGGGTACAACAGCCCGCATTCGCCCCAAAACCCACCGAGACCTCGCACCCGCCGATCCAATCCTACTGTCGAAACAGACCAGGCCCTTCCGACGAGGGCGATGGTAACCAAAGACACAAACAGGACAAGGGCGATTGCAGCGCCCCAGAAGAAAACTTTTTCGGTGCCGCGTTGCTCTTCCTCGCGAGATATGTCTTTCGCTTCCTTTGCGAAGGTCAGCGACTGAGCAACGTGCTGTGCCAAGGCTGGGTTCCCGATAAACTACTTGCCCGCTTCGCACTGTGAGACAGTTCTCGGAATGAAACTCCAACCGTCGGTTGGTGGACGCATCGCAGCTGGTGCATCTAAAGTTCGCGTGGTCCGCGCGCACCGGGCATGTCCGACCCCCCGCTCGGTGCAACAGCGTTTGATCGACCCGCCGCATCAACCTGTGCGGCGGGCTTTTTTCCTCACGCGATGGAACACCGGCGCGCAGGAAAAGTTCTGCCCACGCAGCAAACTCTTTCCCTCATATTTTTGCTGCCAGATCGGATATCTCCGATCGGCCCGCGTCGTTCTTATCCTCCGGCGACGCGGGCTCGCCGTCCTGTTGTCGGTCGAGGAACCACAGAACAACCGAAAGCACGATGCTGTCAGGACCCGGTGCCAATCGGAGCACAAACGTGAAGTTCTCACGTTGGAGGTTGCGCGGATCCTGGTCAACCGTAGCGGCATATGTGAGGCGGGAGCGCCTTCACCGATCGCCTCGTCGGCTTCCTCTTGCAGGTCTAACTATGCGTTCTGATGTTCTTGGACCCAAATGAGCTGCACCGCGTTGTTTGCGCGCATGCTGTGCTTCGCAATCTGATGGAAAAATCCGACGCCCCTGCTGCACCGCAGACAGCTCCTGGTGCCGAAGCGCGCTTTCCGTACGATCGTGCGGCGGTTGAGCGGTTTCGACAGACATTCCCGCGCGCCAGGTGGAGTGACGAGCGCAGAACCTGGTTCGTGCCAGGAAAGACTGCAGAGCGGCGGATCCAGCGCTGGCTTGCGCAAGAGGCGGATTTGCGAGCAGCACATGATGACAGCAAGGGACGGGATGCCTTCGCCTTCGATCCCCTGTCGAGCCGGTATCTGGAAGTCGCGGACGACCTGCGCATTCGCACGCCTTATTCGCGGACGGTTCTTGAGGAACTGCGAGCCGTTCCATGGGCGAGCTGGGACGACGAACTGCGGGCCTGGAGGGTGCCTTTCCGCTCGTACGAGGAGTTGAAGCGCCATTGGCCAAGCATCGAAAGGGCCGCAGGCCGCGCAGAACCGGAGGAGAGGAAACGGCGACGAGAAGCGTCCAAAGATTCCGAGGAATATAAAGCCGCCAGATTGCGGTATGCCGAACGCAGGCGACGTCGCTATCCACTGCCCCCAGACGATTTACCCCGGCTTGGCCGTGCCGTGGCAACGGAGCAATACGGTATCGTGGTCTTCACCGAGATTTCGGGTGAACTCGTCGACGCCTCGCAGATAGCAGCGTTCTATCCGCATTTGATCGAGGCGAACGTCGACCACGTCTGGGGCCGATGGCGTCCGGCGACGTTGGCTGAATTGATTAGAACATGGCCCGCTCGGCGTGCTGCCGGATTACCGGAACGGCAGCGAGGCTGGTGGCAACCAACGCTGGCCGAACTCAGGATAGCTCGCCAAATAGCTCGAAGCCTGGCGCGAAGAAGGGCACAAGGCTTATGGCATTGTTCTAGCTTTTGAAGCTGGGGCCGTTTTCCACCGTCTGTCCGGTTGCCCTAGTGTTGAGATGTCACCCCGATCGGAGCCTTCCATGTGCAACGATTGCGAACAACATACGGCTTGGCTGAACATTGCTCGATGATGACGTCGCTGGCCTTGAAGGTCCCATGCATGAAACCGACTTGACGTGCGCGTAGGCGCACGACACCAGCATCGATGATCCGGCTCCAATAACCCGCGTGGCAGTAAAGCCATCGACCGGCTTCTATGACGTTTGGAACGCACCGGCCGGACCTAGACTAACGGTGGGCGGGTGGTCAACTTGCCTTCCGAGGGAGCTTGGGAGCAGCACACGATTCCTGCTTCCGGCGTGGCGTTGCTCGAATTTGCCAGAACGATGTACCTGAACGCGAAACATTCATTTCCGCTTCACGCTCAGCGTTTATGCCATCGCCGGACTGCGATGAAGTCCGCCGCTCCGCTACCGTGTGGCGGGCGCGCCAAGGTCATCCTGAAGGTCAAACCGTTTCTGCAGAATTTTGACGCACAAGGCCGATCCGAGGCCAACTGGGAGTGCATACCAGCTTGGAATTGTGCGGAACCGTACGAAGTCGATTGCAAGCAACCAACCCGGTTGGCCGGGCATTAATTTAGCAAAGCGTGAATTAGGAAGGCATCGGGAGGAAGACCATGCTGCACGTTAACATGCCTCGCGAATTTGAGGTCGGCGATGAGGTGGCGCTGGCAGGTATCGTGATCGCGATTCTCCCCAGTGGGCGCGCCAGGGTGAGCATTCCTTCGTATGACCATCCTTATACGATTGATCCGCCACCGAAAGTCCGGGCCGGCGACAGAGTGGTTCTTGTTGGGGACGTCACCCGCGTCGATCGCGGGGTGAACAAACTCACTGTGCGGATTGACTGCGGCGGGGTGATCACTGTCGACAATTCGGCGATTACTCGGCTGAGAAAGCGCAACCGGACTTCAGCGGGTTGACGCTCCGGATACACTGCCAGCGTCGGCGCAGGGAAGATGCAAGCGCCTTTGAACAGCCCAAGGGTGCGGCGCCGTCCGATAGATGGGAGCTCGACGGCTAGGGCACGCGTCCAGCGCAGCGCGTCCCTGGCGTCTTCCGGGTTACTGGTGAAGCAAGTCAGATTCGGGCCATCGCAAGCGCGCTTCACCTGCCGTCCGCTCTCGGCAACAGGCGGCCCGCCCG
Source organism: Mesorhizobium sp. M0768 (assembly GCF_040320195.1). NCBI lineage: Bacteria > Pseudomonadati > Pseudomonadota > Alphaproteobacteria > Hyphomicrobiales > Phyllobacteriaceae > Mesorhizobium > Mesorhizobium sp. M0768. The sequence continues at coordinate 23,802 of NZ_JAMYPD010000017.1, forward strand.
TCCAAGACGCGTAGCATGTGCCTTCGCGTGAAGGCACGCGGGCATCGCGATCGATCGTAACCTTTCTCTGCAACGAGCGCCTGTTCGCCGATCAGCAATTTCAATCGCGATAGGCTCCGGTTGGTGCGCATTATGGAGATCACATGTTCCGCCCCGCCCCGATGCCGGCAAAGGTCTGCTTCGGAGCGTCGCGAGGCAACTGGGCGACATGTTGCGGTGGAGCAAGCCGCCTGGGTTAAGAACCCGGCCACTGACGGCCATGCCGGTCAGTGGCGGCCACGACCGCACCGACAACGCCCTCAACGGCAATCAAGTCGTCGCTGAAAGCCCGCAAGGTGTCTGTCACGACATAGCGTGCCGGCGAAGCTCCGCCCTGGCGACCGGGATTCGTTGTAGGCCGACCGGACGGCAACGCCGGCCAGATGAGCGAGAACTCGGTGTTGGTCTCGATCAGGGTTGACGTTCGTCGACGACCGTCGGTAATTGCCGACTACGAGTCGAGGTCGTAGGGCTCGTGGCCCAGCTCGTTGTGATGAAGCGCCTCTGCCATACACCTGATATCGAACGCCTGGCCGCACGCCGGGCAGACGACATAATACTCCTCCTCCCGAAGTGGCGAAGCGTCGTGGTCTTGGGGAAGGACGATATCATCGTCGGGCATTGGGTCCTCCGGCAACCCGCCCGCTATGCTGGAACGCTTGCCGGCAGGATTTGTTTCAAAGTTATTGCGCCTAAGGAAAGGGTCCGATGTCCGGTTTTGACAGCGATGCCGTCCCACCGGGCTGTTCAAAGTGATTATCATCTGCAACCGTTGGTTACGGCACGGGCAAGAACCTTTTCCTCCGGCGGCAAGGCTCGAATTCAACCAAGCATGCGCGGTCGAAAGACCTCCAATTCGGCAACGCACACTGCTGGCCGAGATCGACTGTGGAGACGAATGCCGAGGGGGGTGGAAGCGGTTGAGTGGCCCCGTCCGTTGTGATTCGTTTGAGTTGTCTAGACTTGAACGGGATCACGACATGGGTTGGACGGAGACCGCCCGCCGGCGATATTGCCGCGCGGGGCAGCGACATGCAAACGCGTTGACGGACAGGGAATGGGCGTTGATCGAGCCGTTCCTGTCGGGAACGAAGACAACGGGACGACCGCGGACGACAGAACTTCGGGCGGTCGTGGACGCGCTTCTCTACATCGCCTGGACCGGCTGCCAATGGCGGGCATTGCCCGACCGGTTCCCGCCGGTTTCGACGGTTCAACGCTAGTTCTATGCCTGGCGGGACAACGGGCTGTGGAGACCATCAACTTGCACTTGGTGGCTGCGGCACGCCTGCGCTGGTCGCGAGGCGAGCCCGAGCGCCGGTGTCATCGACAGCCAATCGGCAAAGACCACGGACGTTGCCGGTTTGCGCGGTAACGACGCCGGCAAGAAGGTCAAAGACCGCAAGGGCCATATCATTACCGACAGCGAGGGACACTTGGTCGGGCTGAGGGTGCACGCAGCCGACTTCCAGGACAGGGATGGGGCAGTCGGCGTCATCGCCTCCATTCGACGGCCTTATCCCTGGTTGCGCCATCTGTTCGCCGACGCCGGCTATGCCGGAGAAAAACTGTCGCAGGCTCTGGCCAATCTCGGCACATGGACCATCGAAATCATCAAGCGCTCCGACGCAGCCAAGGGCTTTGAGATGCTGCCACGACGATGGGTCGTCGAGCGAACCTTCGCCTGGCTGGGACGTTGTCGCCGGCTCGCCAAAGACTTCGAGCCGACCATCGCCAGCGCTGAGGCGTGGATCTTCATCGCCTCGATCGGCCTCATGCTTCGCCGCATGGCAGCTCCGCGTCGTGCGTAACCGAGTTTCGAGTCAGGCTCTTAGAGCTTGTTCTCTGGCTCGACGGCGCAGAAACGACCGAGGATTACTTCCAGACCAGAATTGATCGTTCGGCGCATATGAGCACAAGCCAATACTCCCGGTTGGTCGATGAAAGGTTAAAGCGATCGGTGTTCGGCTCGAGGATTACTGCACGCATTCGCTTGGTGGACCAATGCTTCGATCATTTACAAGGCAACCCGGCAAGTGCAGGAACTTTCAATTATTCGCCGGTTCAAGTACGCTTCCGATTGCCATGTCGAACGCGCGGCCAAGGAGGAGGAAGGCATGCATCGGATCGCCACTCTTGCGACTTTCAGCATAGGGCTTGCCTTTTTTGCAACCATATCAGCGTCACAATCCCAAGCTGCACCTTGCGGTATCGTGCACAAGCAAGCCCGCCAGCCGCTGAGTGATCAAAATTTCTGGTTGCTCGCTGAACATGACGGCAAAGCTTTCGTCGACCAACGCACTTGCCTTGTTGCCCGGCTAGACAGGCTTGATCAACCCGCAACGCTGAGCGATGCGATGGGGTACTGCGCCACGCTCGGGCAAGGCGGGCCGCACGGCGACATGGGCTGGGAGCTTCCAACGATGGCGGAACTGACGAGCCTCGATTCGGCAGACTGGCCAAGTCAGCGCGAGGCGTTCGCGCAATACAAGCTGCCGCCGCTCGCACGTAGCGAAACCGAATACTGGACCCGCACTGAATGGCCGGGCCTGGCAGGGTCCTTTGCGGTCGTTGCCTTCAGTGCCCCCACCACTCTGGTGCGTCCGCTTGAAGCGTCCAAGAAGGCAGGCGTATGGTGCGTTTTTGGGGCGCCCGCCACAGGCTTGGACTAGCTGCCTGGCAGCCCGCGCAGATTGGTTGAGGTTAGGGCCCAAGGCCAGATCGTGACCTCCCGCATTCGAACCGTGGGCGCCGAACGATCCTTGGACGGGGCCAAGAGAGCGGAAAAGACAACTCTTTACGATGCGTTAACTGCATCAACACTTAGGCACGCATTTCCGTAACGGAATGCGAAAAGCCACGTGTATCGACAGACAAACCGTTCTATCTTACTTTAGCAGTGCATTTTAAAGCGAAGCTGAATTTGAATTGGCCACGCCTTCGGCGGCCAATTTCCGCTGTAGCGAACAAATACCAAAAGTAGCCTGCTAGCATATTGCCAGTAAAGAGCAATGAGGCCGCCGTTTCGACGGTGGGGGAGGCTTTTGTGCATTTTCCTTTGGTCGTTATGTTGAAGAGGTACATCTTCAATCGAGCGATCATCGTCGCGGCGTTTCTTGTGCACGGCGAAGGAATTGACCCCGCTGCAGCCCAGCAAATCTGCGGCCCCGCGCTATCGCAGTGCGACCTGCAGACCGACCCCGCATGCCTTGAACGCACCTATGCGTGCGGTGAATACGATACCGTTATCCAGTCGCTCTTCGTCGAGCGGTTCGAACCGACGCCCGACCAGAAATACTTCGTCGGCGCCTCATTCTACGGCCGCCACATTCGCGAACGTGCCGCCGGCGTGCAGTGCGAGATGGTGAAGTTCGCGCGCGAATACCTGACCGACTATCTGTCCGGCGTCGAGACCGAGTTCACCACCAGCGGCTCCTTCGGCACGGTGCGACAGATGGATCAAATCTATCATGCCGCGCAGATGCTGACCGACCTCGGCAGCGTAACCGGTTGCCCGGAATCGGCACTCACACGCGCCGCCGTCGAGGACATCGCCCGCAGTGAGGCCGTACGCTATGCGCGCTCGGTGTTCCTGCAGCCGCCGCCGGAAGCCCGTTCCTCGTTCGAAACGCTGCAAGGCGCGCTGAGTGGCTTCGTCAGTCGGGCGTCAGACCTCGAAACGGGCATCGCGCTGCGCCGCGTCGAGATTAAGTCGGCCGACACGCACTTGAAGGCGATCCGCGCCATTTTCGCGGAGATCTTCGGACCGGTGAGCGGTGCGGGCGCGACGCTGGTCGCCAACACCTCAATCCTCGACGGGTTGGCAGCGAAGACGACGCAGATGCTGCGCTCCGTCGAAGTTTCGGAGGAAGAGTTCAAGCGGGCGCTCGGCAACGTAACGCCTGAGCAATACGCCAATCTTAATCGCAAGACCGTCGCTAGCGCTGAGGACTTTCTCAAAGTCTCCGCCTTCCACATCAATATGATCGGGGTGCTGCTCCCGACCGATCCGGCAAAGCCCTTCTGGCGACTGGATGCCGAGGTTCATGCCGACAACGCGGCACAGGGCGCATTCAATGATCTCACCAAGATTAAGGCGGACTGGAAGGCGCACGGCGCTGCGACCGGCATCTGCGCCCAGGCAGGCGCAGCCGACAGGGTGTGGTACTGCCGATGACAAGCTTCCGAGACATCGTGTTATTCGTCATCGTCAGTTGCGTGTTGGCCAGCGAAGCCGGCGGCGCATCGATTCTGGAGCGCGCTTACACATCGGAAAAACTTGACGGCTTCTGGAACGCCACGCTCTCGAACGCGACGCCCGAAACGACCCGGTTCAGCTTGCTCGCCCCCGGCCCCGTCGCCGTCGAACCGAGTCACGAGGCGACGCAGCCCGATTTCGGCCTGCCCTTCGCCGGCGAGGTGATCGGCGAGGCATCTGCCCCCTCGGGCGGCAGCCGCAGCGTCGGCTTTCCGGTCATCCCGCTTTCGGCCGACGACGCCTCGGTGCTGATGCGCCGCCTCGCCTGGGCGGAGATCTATCTCAGCCGCTACCGCTTCTTCGCCCCGGTCTCGACCGATAACGCTGAAGAACTCGCCGCCCTCGTCGGGCGACAATACGCAGCCGCGATCGAGGCTTACCTGATCACCGGGCGGCTTTACTTTTCCGGGGCCGACTTGCAGGAGAAATGCCGGCATCTGACGCGTATGAACGAGATCGATGCTGGACCTTTGTCGGGCGCAAGCGCGGATGCGCTGCCTGCTGCCTGGCGCCCGCTATTCCCGATCGTTGGGGCGGTGCGTGCACGGCTCGGCTCGGACGCGCTGGCAAAGCTGGTCTGTTCGGCCAGGCCAGTGCGTGGGCGGGCCGAGACGACCGGCCTCATCGAGACGCGGGTGCGCGAACAGATCGTCAAGGCGGTCAGGACGAAGGTCGACGACACGCTCAACCTGATGAACGCCGCTTCGACCCAATATCAGTCGCTGGTCAACGAGATGGACGTGACGATCAAGTCGGCCGAGGTGATGGAGTTGGAGCGAGTACTCGGCAACGCTCAGGCCAACATGGTGCTTGTCAAGGAGGACCAGCTGAAAGCAGCCGAGACGATCGCCACGCTGCAGGCCGTCGATCTCTCCAGCCTCAACCAGCCGGATTCGCTGAAGGAGTTCGAGGACGGTAAGGCAAGGATGGCACAGATCGTCGGACAAATCGAAGGGGTGATGACGGCTCTGTCCGGCCTCGCGCATGTCGTCGACGATCCGACGATCACGTCAGAGCTTTCTTCCTGCGCAGGACTGGCCGGCGCGTATTCGACGCTCGACCTCACGCTGGACACCGGCGCGCTGACTGCGAAGATCAATGGGCCCTACGAAGACTGCATCAATCATGCCCGGGCGGTGGTCGGGCGGTTCCAGAATCCTTCGCTTTCCAAGGCGCAGATGGCCGAACTTGCCCGGCACGTGCGCCAGATTTCCGAGGTTCTTCTGACGACGGGGCAGCCATGAGACGGTTTTTCCTGCTTTGCGGACTGGTTGCCGGCGTCGTCTTCGGCGCTGCGGGAATGGCGCGCGCGCAGGACTGCATGGCGCTCGACGTCGACGCGGCGGCCGGCCATGCCGGCGAGCTGACGACCCTGCTGAAGATCGCTAATTTCCGCGCCGACGTAAAATATATGGGTGAAGTCGCCACCGAACTCGAACAGTTCCTGACGACCTGCGGCGACGAGGCGACCGGACGGCTGGCGATCGTGTGCGATTTCGACTGCCATCTGCAACTCGGGCGCTACCGCCTGTTCCTCGCGGCCGACATGCCCTTCCTGTCGTCGGCGAGCGGTGTCAGCCGAAACGATACGCCGGTTTCGCCGCAGGCGGCGCAGGAATTCGGCCGGCAAGGCATCGAGATCGTCGACAGGGGTCTTCGCATTCTCGCGCGGCAACAAGGCAACGACCAGGGAGCCGCGGCGGGAGCGGATGCGAGTTACCGCAGCTTCGTGCGGCAGTTGACGGCGCTGTCCTCGCTGAAGATCCAGTTGCTTATGAACACCGGCGACGTCTGGTACCAGACCCTCTCGGAGGCGCGCGTCAAGGCGCTCGACTTCCTGGTCTACGATACGTTGGGCGCTGTCGGAGGCGCCGGCCTCGACAGCCAACCCAACCTCTCCAAGGCCTACACCAATTACGAGGCCGCAATGTGGGTGCTGGTCGAGACGCAGATGGATATTCCGGGCGAGTCCACCTACGACGACTTGCGCGCCGACCTGCTGCTGCAGCACAGCGACCTCGATGCCCGCATGGACAGCGTGCACAAGGGTTTCCTGTTCCTCAACATCGACCCCATGCAGTTCACCACGATCCCGTTCGAAGAACTGCAGCAGGCCCTGGCCGAAAGCGAACAGCGACTGACCGAGGTCGAGCGCAATGTCGAGGCGCTGGTTGAGCGGTGGTACGCGAACAAGGAAGGCCAAGCGACCCGCGCGATCGATGAGGAGCGGACGATCCGCAGCCAGGAAGTCAACCTGATCGCCCACAAAATCGGCAAGCTGGAGCACGAGGCGCAGACCTTCGCCACCACCGTCCAGCAAGAGATCAACGCGGTCGACGCCGAGAAGGACACGTTCGGCTATCGCCAGCAGATCAGGTCGCTGGAGATCGAGCTCGGCACCAAGATCGCCGAGTTCGAGAACCAGCGCCGTCAGATCAATGACAGGCAGGAACTCGATCTCATCGTCCTCTCCAAGGAGGCCGAAGTCGAGCGGCGCAACGAACTGCGCTGGCTGCTGAATTGGGAAATGACTCAGATGAACCTCGATCTGCAGATTTCCTCGCTCGAGAGCCAGATCACCGAATATGCCCGCCAGACCGAGCGCAACGCCAACCAGCTCGAACAGGCGGTTCGCCAGCGGCAGATCCTCCAAACCCAGATCACCAACAACCAGGGTGCGATCGCCCGCGCCAACGACGCAATCACCGAACTGCAACTGCGCCAGACCGATCTCTATCAGCGCCGCCGGGCCGTCGACCGCGAACAGCTTTGCGGCATCGAGAACCAGCTCGCCCTGATCGGAGAGGCGCCGGCCCATCCATTCACCCCGCTGCTTGCGGGCGAACAGCCGTGCCAGACAGTGACGCCGGCCTTCACGCGCAACCAGTATGTCGCCCAGATGTGCGGCCCTGATGGACAGTCGGGCCTCAGGGCTCAGCTCTTGGCCACACAGACCCAGGCCAGGGCTTTCCTGATGAAGTGCGTCATCGGTGACGCCGATTTCGCCGACGTCGAGCCGCTGATGTCCGACCAGCAGATGATCACGTCGAACGTCTCGCTGCCGCAGGAACTGGCGAACGTCAGTTGCGGCTCGTTCACACAGACGGAAACCGACTTCGCCAAGAAGCTCTATGAAGCCGAGCGTGACGCCTATGCCAAGAAAAAGGCGGACCTTGAGGAAGCCCGCGACCAGGTCGACGGCCAGTTGACCGAAGTGATCGCCTGGTTCGCTGCGTTCAACGGCACGACGCAGGCCGCGCAGATCACGCTCACCGCCATCCAGGCCGCCTACGCGATCTCCGCGGCGATACCCGAGGTCAACGTCTGCGCCTGCGGGCTCGCCAGCGGCGCGGCGACCAAGATCGACACCTCCAAGGTCGTCAAGGCGTCGCTCGAAGCGGCACAGTCGATCTTGTCGACGATCATCGCGACCGGGCGGGTGACGCAGGAGAACATCAACCAGATCAACGGCCTGCAGCAGAGGATCACGCAGCTGCGCCAAGCGAATGAGGAACTCGACCTCGACAAGGCGCTCAAGGCCCGGGCGCTGATCGACACGCATTTCCAACTCGCCGGCCGGCTGGCGCAAGGGGCCGAAGAGATCAAGGAGCTGACACTGCAGGGCTCGATGGCGGCGGTCGACTGCCAGAGCCAGGATCTCGGCATCGACGAGCAGGTGGCGCGGCTCACGTCCGACCATGAACGAATACTTGCCGGACTCGATCTTCAGGCGCGCGAAAACGACATGCTCAGTTTCCAGATCACCGATCAGCAGCGTACGATCGACCGGCTGACCAACGAGATCGCGATCCTCAATCTCGAACTCGACAAGCTGTCCTTGTCGGAAGCTCAGCTCAACGAGGACAATGCACGTGTTGCCGAACTGGTCGCGGCAACCAACGGCCGCATCGAGCGCGTCCGCGCTGCGCAGACAACCGTCACCGGCCTCGCCGAGAAATCAAATGCCTCGACCAACCTGATCAACGAACTACGCGACAGGCAGAGGGACAAGATGCTGGCGCTGAACGATGCCGAACTCGCCTTCGTCGAGCAGCGCATCACGCAGTCGCGCGGCAACACCGAGGAACTCGTCGCGGGCCTGAACCAGGCCAAGGATCTCGGTCTCAAGAGCCGCGCGCTCCAGGACAGCATCCTGAAGTTCCAGGGCAATATTCAGGCGGAGGTGACAAAGCAGCAAGAAGACATGACCAAGCTCGTTACCCAAATCGACGATCCGGCGACGGGCAAGAATCTGTTCATCGCGACCCAGGACACCGTAGCCGACCTGATGAAGGGCATTCCCGAATATCTGGTGACCAAGCGGCGCGTGCTTGAGACCGCCAACCGGCTGATGCACCTGATGCGCCGCCGCTTTGAAGTGGTGCAGGCCTTCACCGGCGAGGCCGCGACTGTGCCCGAGGTCTATGTGCGCAACGCAACCCAGCTGCAGGCAATGATCGACGACATTGTCGCCAAGCGCTTTTTCGACGAGCGGCAGATCAATATCGATGTCGCCCAGATCGTAGTGCCCGCCAATTCCGGTTTCGCCCGCAAGCTGGCGCTCGACGAGAATGTCGAGTTCGAGGTTTCGCCCTTCGCATCGACCGACGGGCTGATGAAAGCGAACGGCTATTTCGCGCTATGGGCGCCCAACAAATTCCGCGAGCGCAAGAACCTAACCCTGATCGATGTCTTCGTCGGCACCGACTACCAGTGCACTGGCGCGCAGTGGAACCGCTTCGCCTTGCAACACCGCGGCAGCGGCTTCGTGTTCAAGCCGCTGACCAAGGGGTCGAACGAGGTCCGCGCCGACATTTCGGTCGGGCCGGAGCGGGTCGCCTTGCAGACCTTTTTCAACCAGGCCGACAGCGGCGACGAGATCAGCCGGATCATCCGCTACTGGGTTCAGGATCGCTACCAGGCGCGCAAGTTCCCGCGCGCACCCGGACCGTCGAACGACACAAGCCTGATCCTGCCCTATCTCGGCGCGCCGCTGATCGGCTCGTACCGGCTGTCGCTGCAGCCGAGCGACTGCCCCTTCGACGGCGCTGTGTTCACCCTCTATTTCATCTTCGCGAGCGCGCCATGAGAGCGATCATCGCCACAGCGGCGCTCGGTCTGGCGCTTGGCGCGACGGGAGCGGCCGCGCGCGACCTCTTCGTCGACAATCTTGCCGGCTATACGATCGAATCGCGTGTTCTCGACGCTCCAAACTGCGAGGGGCCGGCCATTCCGGACGGCACGCTGAAAACCTTCGAGCAAGGCCTCTGCGTCTTCCACCGCCCGGCCCGCAGTCCCGAAGACAGCCAACGCGCCGCCAATCTAATGCGGGAGGCGCAGACACGCGGACTGCCGCCCGTCCACCAGCAGCTTGCCGGGCTGATTTCAGGTCTGGCGACCTGCGCCGAGGCGACGCGTCACCTCGACGCCTACCGCGCTTCGGGCAACCAGAGCCGGATGGAGCAGACGCTGTTCTGCCGCGACCGGCGGCACAGCCAGGCTGACTTGAATGCTATCGAATGGAATCATGCGCTGTTCGAGTATGCCGACGGGCTCGCTTCGAACCGAACGCTCGATCAGAGACTGGCGGAGATGAGCTCCTGCCAGGCCGGGCCCTTGAGCGCCGATTTCGACGCCCAGTGCGGCCTGATCTCCAATCTGTCCGACACCGAGATCAATGCCTTCGCCGACGGAGCGGCCGGCAAGGTGATCGAAAGCTACTTCGCCAGCGTCGAGAGCCCGATTACGGCGATGTTTTCCCGCAAGCTGAAGCGTGCCGAGGGTCTGGTGCAGAGTTCGCGCGCCGGCATCGACGGCATCAAGGCGGGCGCCGACGCGGTGAACAAGGAATACGCTGCGCTAAACCAGGTTTACGAGGCGGCGCGCGACACCAAGATGGGGCCGATCTACAACGCCTACCGCGAAGCGATCCTGAGGGCGACCTCGATTCTCGACGAGTTCGACCGCTGGAAAGGCGGCCTGTTCATAACGTCGGAAAACATCAACCTGATGCCGAAGATCACCGAACGGTCGGGCGAGATCGCGGGCGAGAAAACTCGCGTCGAAGGCCTAGCATTCGCAGCCAAGGCGAGCGGCCTGATCACCGACATCAAGCGCATCATCAATGCCGACGCCGAGAACCGCGCCGCAGTCGCCGCGCTTTGCCGCATCTACTTCTGCGAACTGACCAACCGCCGGGCCATGGCCGACGTCATCCGCACCTGCCGTCGGCCGGCGCTCGCCAACAATCCGCTGTGCATCGGCCAGAACGGGCAGATGAGCAATGGAACTCTCAAGGTCGATTTCCAGGGGCCGCACTCGATCTCGGTCAAGGAGCTGTGCCAGTCGGCCGGCCTCGATCCGTTGATGACCGAAGTCAATATGGAGCCCACCCGTGCGGCAAGCTGCCTGAGCGAACTGAGATGAGACAGGCGGCCGCATTGCTCACCCTGTTTCTCGCCAGCACTTCGGTGGCCCCCGCCGAGCCGCAGCTTGACGCTTTCGTCACCGATCAGAACAAGGACGTCTATGTCGCGCTTTTCGACGGCAAGGCGGTGGAGCTTGCCGGCTGCGCCAGCGCCGGCCAGGCGAAGCGGCTGCTGCACCTGCCTGACACCGCTATCGTCTCGGAGGCAACGTTCGCCAAGCTTCAGACCGAAAACGGCTTCGGCGCGCAGCCGCGCTTGCCATGCCCCGGCACGGCCTTCGATATCGACTGGCCGGCGACGACCGCCATCTGGGCCGATGTCGAGGCATCGGGCAACTACTATCTCCCCGCCGTCTCGGGCAGCGGTTATTTCGCCGTCCCCGCCGCCTGCGCGGAGATCAAGGCAGCGCTCGCCATCCGCGAGCGGTTGCAACTCCCTGGCGTACTGCAGGGCTTCGTCGCGCCGCCCGATGTCGGGATACCCTTCGTGTTCGATTGCGGGCGCGCCGATCTTGGCGGCACATCGAATGTAGCGGTGGCGAGTGCGGCGCGCTGGAGTCTGCACCGGTTTGAAACCTTCCTCAGCGCCGAAAGCATTGGCGACACGATCTATGTCGTGCGCTACGCGCCGCCGGGCGAAGGTGCGCAGCCCTCCTACCTGCCGATTGTGCGCCTTGACGGCAAGGCGACGCGCGACATCATTGCCGATGCAGCCGGAGCGGAAGCGGCGGAGAAGAAGCTGCGATCATTCTTCGGCATCGCTGAGGCCGAGGCCGTAACCCTGCTCGGCGCCGACGCGGTGGCGGCGCTTCGTTCGGCGCCCTTCGTCGACCTGTGTCTGTCGAATTGCGATGGCTATCAGCGCGAGCACTCGACCTTCGCGCAGCCGGGTATCGACCTCGGCCTGACGCCGCTGTCAGCCGGCCTGTCCATCACCTCGCTTGACTCCCTCGGCAATGCGCGGCTGGATTGGATCTTCGCGGAGGGGCGAAGCCTGTCATTTACGGGTTGCCCGCGTCTGACGTTGGCGCTCGGCCTCTCCGCCCCCGGCATTGGCGACTGGATGGGCGAGACGGATCGCGCGCTGACAGCCGCTCCGGCGCCGGGTACCGGGTTCGACTGTCGGGGTTCGGCCGGCGATACGTGCCTTCGCCGCATCAATGATGGCGGCACGCTGACGCTGGCGCAATTCTCTGCCGAGGGCGATTGCGCCGGGCGGGCGAATCTCAGGCTCGAACTGCCCGCATCGGTCCAGATGCCGCAGACGCTAATCCTGAAGGGATTGCCGTTCAAGACCGTGCACATGGCGCCGGCCCCCGGCGTTGCCCGCACGCGGCTCGTCGGCACCGCCAACCGAGTGCCTGCCGGCACGTCGTCATGCATCCTGTCAGCCACAGGCGTGATCATCGTCGCCGATGGATTGCCGCGGCTCGAACTCGAGCGGATCGATCTGGCGCGGGCAGCCGCTCAAACGACCGACGAGGTCGTCGCCGTGATCGCGCAGAATGGCGCGGTCGCGCTCGACGATGTGACTATCGGCACCGTGGCGGACGGACTGTCGCCGATCGCGCGGGGCGCGTCGCTATGCCTGGCGGACCTTTATGCGCGCGGGCTCAGGGTCGAAGCAGACATGCTGGCGATCCAAGGCGTTCGGGCACGGCTGCTGATCTCGGCCCAAGCGCCTGCCCGCTCCAGCATTGTGCGCGCACGCTTCGGCGCGGTGCTCACCTCCGACAGCCTGATGCGGATGGCCTTCACCGACATCGCCGCCGCCAATCCGCTAGTTCTGCGCGGCGCGGTCGTGGCGGGTCGCTCGGACGGGCTCGCGCCCATGGCCGCTGGCCTTACGGTCGGCTCCGCCATCCAGCTCGAGCGCGGTTCGTCGGCGAATTTCACCACCTCGACGGTGTCCGGCTTCCGCTGCGCGGTCAGTTTCGCCGACAGCGCCTCCAGCGCCAGTTTCCTGCTGCCGGGCAACGACATTGCACACGACAATACCAGCCGGGCCTGCGGGCCAGGCCGCTTCAGCCTGGTCGAATAGAGCGGAAAGGAGAACCAGATGACCCGCATAGCCCGATCGCTGCTCCTGCTGGCGCTGCTTGCGGTGATCGGCGCCGGTCGGGCCCGAGCCGAGGAACCGAAGCTCGTTCTGTTGGAGGACCCGACGCTGAACGCCACTCGCTTGCACTATCCCCTGCTCATCTCCGAAGGACGCGGCTACCGCATTCGCTGCAGTGTTCAGGCGGCCGAGGAAGCAGTGATCCGCGGACTGGGCTTAGTAACCGTCCCGTCGCAAATGCTGAGCGCCGTCGACAATGCGGTCATCGCGGCCGACCCAGCCGCCAATCCGCTGTTGTGCCCATCCGACGAGCACTACCCGATCAAGGTCTTTGCGCATGATAGCGGCAGCGGGCTCGTCTACTACCTGCAGTTCCCGACCGATTTCGGGTCAACATCCTTTTCCGACCAACTCTACATTCCCGGCTGCGCGCCGTTGGTCGAAGGGTTAAAGCTCAACCTCAATCAGGCGATCGAGGCCGACCCCACCCCTTTCTTTGCCGGAAAGGTCCATACCATCGCATGCCTGGCGGGCCCGCCGCTTGTCGGACGGCCGACGACCTTTGCCAGTTGGTGCATCAAGAACGACCTTGATCCTGCCCAGCAGACGACGGTCGAGGAGCTGCTCGAGCTGACACCCGGCGGTGCCTCCGCGTTGGGCAATCCGGCGGCGTGCGCAAGCGCGCAGGACTTTCTCGCGTCGAGCACGACGCTCGACCTTGCCGGGCGACGGCTGACAAATCTCGAGCCGCTGGCGACACTTACCCATCTGACGCGCCTGACCTTGTCCGGCAATGAAATAGCCGACACGCGCGATCTGGAAAAGCTGACCAAGCTTACCTTTCTCGATCTGTCGCGAAACAGGATCAGCAACATCAACGTGACTGGCGTGATGAAGGATTTGGCCGACGCCGACCTCAGTTCCAACCAGATCGCCGACCTGCGGCCGCTCGCCTCGGCGCGGGCGCTGACGCGACTGGTTCTGGCCAGCAACAAGATCGCCGACGTGTCGCCGTTGCGGTTTCTGCAAGAGCTCACGGCGCTCGACCTGTCGAAAAACCGCGTCACGGATGCGCGCGCCTTGATGGGCCTTACCGAACTCACCTCTCTTAACCTGCGCGCGAACCGTCTGGCCACGGTGCAGTCCGTCAGCGCCATCCTGCCATTCAAGCCTTCGCTGGACGGCAATCCGGTCTGCATCAGTCGACCGGAGCAATCGACCGCGGCCACCGGGAAAATTTTCGAAGCCTGCATCACGGCGATCAAGGAGGGAGACGTGGTGCTGGCAAACATGCAGACCGGCAAATGCCTGGCAGTTTCCGAGGGGCGCCTCGACAACAACGCGCCGGCCGTACAGTTCAACTGCGACGGCGACCAGTGGCGCCGCTGGAAGCTGGTCGAGACGAATGACGGTTTTCAGTTACAGAACGTGCGGACCGGAAAATGCCTGACGATTGCCGGCGGTGTCAGCACCGACAACAACATCCCGGCCCTTCAATTCGACTGCGACCGAGATCCGTCGCGGCGCTGGAAGCTGACCGCAACCGGCGACGGCTTCCAGGCTGAAAACATGCAGACGAGCAAATGCCTGACCATTGCCGGCGGGGTGAGCACCGATGACAACGTCCCTGCCCTCCAATTCAACTGCGACCGCGATCCGTCGCGGTTCTGGAGCATCCGGGCGGCCGACCCGGAAGTGTTGCTGGTGAACCGGCAAACCGAAAGGTGCCTTTCGGTCGCGGAAGGACGAACCGACAACAATGCACCGACGGTGCAATTCGACTGCGACGGCAGTCAATGGCAGCGCTGGAGGCTGGTCGAGACGGGCGATGGCTTCCAGGTGGCCAACGTCCGGACAAGCAAGTGCCTGACGATTGCCGGCGGAGTCAGTACCGAAGACAACATCCCGGCCTTGCAGTTCAACTGTGACAGCGATCCTTCGCGTCGTTGGAACCTTGTCGAGACGCGCGACGGAGTTCAGGCGGAAAACGTCCAGACAGGCAAGTGCCTGATCATTGCCGGCGGGGTTAGCAACTTGAACAACATCCCGGCCCTTCAGTTCACTTGCGATCGCGAGCCGTCGAGCTTTTGGACCATCAAGACCGCGGACGAGATGTAGCGCTGCCATTGGTTCGGGCTGATTGAGCCGCATCGATCAGCCTGAGCCTCGAAAGGAGAAACCAGATGAACCGCATCGGCCAATCGCTGCTCCTTGTTCTGGTCATGCTCGTGGCCGCCGCCGCCGGCCCGGCCCGCGCGGACGAGCCGAAGGTTGTGCTGTTCGAGGATCCGGCGCTGGAGGCGAACCGGCTGCATTATCCGTTGCTTATCTCCGACGGGCGCGGCTACCGCATCCGCTGCAAGGACCAGGCGGACGAGGAAGCAGTGATCCGCGGACTTGGCTTCGCGACGGTTCCCTCGGAGGTGTTGACCGCCGTCGACAGCGCGATCGTCGCCGCGGATCCGGCCGCCAATCCGCTGCTGTGCCCCTCGGGCGAGACATACCCAATAAAGGTGTTCGCGTATGATAATGGCAGCGGCCTCATCTACTACTTGCAATTTCCCTCAGACTTCGGCGCAACGACATTTTCCGACCGGCTCTACATTCCATCCTGCGCACCGCTGGTCACCGAGTTGAAGCTCAATCTCGACCAGGCGCTGAACGCCGACCCCACGCCGTTCTTCGCCGGCAAGATCCACACCATCACGTGCCTCTCGGGCGCGCCGCTGGTCAACAAGCCGACCACCTTCGCGAAATGGTGCATCAAGGGCGACCGCACGCCGGCTGAAACGGCGACCGTGATGGCGGTGCTCGATTCAACGCCCGGCGGAGTCTCCGCGCTCGGCAACCCGGCCGCCTGCGCCACCGCACAGACCTTCCTGGAATCGATCACGACGCTGAACCTGAGCGGCAAGGGCGTGCAATCACTCGAGCCGATTGCGGTGCTGACGAACCTCACCAGCCTGTCGATCGCCGGCAACAACTCGATCGCCGAACTCGGGCCGCTGGCCAAGCTCAAGACACTGACCTTTCTTGATATTTCCGGCAATCACGTCAGCAACATCAACGCCCTGGCGCCACTGATCGCGCTGACGCGGGCCGACGTCTCCGACAACGACATCACCGACATCCGCGCGCTGTCGGCGCTGGCGTTGCTGACGAACCTCACACTCGACGACAACAAGATCGCCAGCCTTGAGCCGCTGCAATTCCTGCAGGCGCTCTCGATCCTGTCCATCGCCAACAATGGCCTCACGGGCGACATGCTCGATCCGCTCAGCGCGCTCGGCGGCCTGACCAGTCTCAACCTCGCCAACAACAAGATCGAGACCTTCGCCAATCTCGGCAGCTTCCCCTCGACGCTGGCCATCAATCTCAGCGGCAATCCAATCGTGGCGAATGGCGGGCAGAGCTTCGTTGACCTGTGCGTGCTGCACCGCGACGCGGCGACCCCGCTTGGGCAAACCATACGAGCCATGGTCGAACTGGAGGGTGGCGGGACGTGCTTGGTGGTCGGCAACAAGCTGCTGGCGACCACCGCACTCGATTTGTCGTCGAAGATCGTCAGCGATCTGCGTCCGCTCGCCACCTTACCGCAACTCACCTCGCTCAACCTGTCCAACAATGCCATCACGGACGTCTCGCCGCTTGCCGGCCTGACCAATCTCGGCACACTCAACCTGTCGAAGAATTCGATCGCCAATGTCAGACCGCTGGCAGCGCTGTCGGGCCTGATCAGTCTCGATCTTTCCGACAATCCCGTGCAGGCGAGCGACTTCCTGTCGGCATGCATGATGCGGAACCAGACCGACTTTCTAACGCCCGCGCAAACCGCGGAAGTGAACGCGCTGCTATCGATCTCGGGCAAGACTGTTTGCGGCAGAGCCTATGACGATCTCAGTTCGCGCCAGTTCGCCGATGCGAAGAACCGCGGGTTGACCAGCGTCTCGCTCTTCCCAGTGATGGGAAATCTGACCTCCATCGACCTGTCCGACAACCAATTGTCCGACGTCTCGGCGCTGTCGGCGGTACCGGGGCTGACGAAGCTTTGGATCCGCAACAACCAGATCCCCTCGATCCAGGGCATCCTCCAGCTGCGCCGCCTCGAACAACTGAACATCGACGGCAATCCCCTGTCGAACCTGATCGGCATCGGGATGCTCAACAAGCTGACAAAGCTCTATTTCTCGAACACACACGTACAATCCGTGACGCCGTTGGCGGACCTGCCGCTGCTCGAGGATGCCGGCATGCGCAATCTGCCGCTGCAATACGCCAGCTTCGCTGAATACTGCATCGTCTACCGGTTCGATTCTATTGCGCTCGGCGACGCCCGCGGCTTCATGGCGGCGCTCGACAGCCGCATGCAGGCCGACCACGTCGACAGCGCAGATTGCAGTGCAGCGCAGAACTGGGCGCAGTCACTGACCAGCCTGACTCTGAACAAGAAATCGATCATCGCCGTCAACCCCGTGGTCCATTTCCGGGCGCTGGGCGAACTTAACCTCTTCGACAATGTGATCACCGACGCGTCGCCGATCGCTTCGCTGACAGGACTTCAGAAACTGAACCTCGCCACCAACCGGCTATCCGCGATCCCGCGCTTCGGATCGAGCGGGCTCAAATACATCTACCTGAACGACAACCAGATCACCAATGTCGGCAATCTATCGAACATGCCGGCGTTGTCGGATATCGATCTGCGCAACAACCGGGTCTTCGATGCGCTGCCGCTCGGCTCGCTTCCGGCGCTGTCAGTCGTCGATCTGAGAGGCAATCGGATCGAGAACTTCGCTAGCGTCCATCCGGTGATCGGAAAGACCTATCTGGGCAACAATCCGGTCTGCTCCTTCCCGCAGCCGCTCCTCCCTCAAGTCGCCGAAGCCTGCAACCGCGAGCCGTGGCGCATCTTCGATGGAAACATTCACTTGCACGACGCGATCGCCGTCCAGCCCTCGGTCATCTGTCCGCGCCCGAACTGCTTACAGCTCATCATCGTGGGTCCGCAAATTCATCAGTAGTGCCTGCATCCGGAGAGGTAGTCCCATGTTCATAAAGACCCTTACCGCCCTCGCAGCCCTGGCCGCTGGCGCCGCAGTACTCGGCTCACCGGCCCGCGCCGAAGACAAATCTGCGACGTCGATTGTGCAGTTGCCCGCTGCGGGCGGCACTGTCACGCAGGAGGAAGGCAGCTTCACGCTGAACAACAATACGGGATCGGCGAACTTCACCGTGCCGCTACCCACCCTGCCGACGCGCGGCCAGTTCGGGCCGCAACTGAGCCTCACCTACAGCCAGTTCGCGGGCGATACCGGCAACGGGCTCGGTATCGGCTGGCAGTTCAATACCCAGGCGATCGCCGTCAATGACGATCTCGGCACGGCCGTGCCCGGCACCAAGCCAGGCGGCGATTTCTTCTCCCGCCTGTCGTATATGGGCGCGCGGCTCATCTTCCTCGGCAACCAGAACGGCGTCTGGGAGTACAAGCCCGAATATGCCGAGGATTTCGTCAAGATCCTCTACCACACTGGCGCGTTCGACGTCCTTTCGCTCGACCTGACGGGCGGCCTACACACCGACACCATCTCCTCCGGTTTCGAGGTGATCAACGCCAACGGAACACGGCTGATCTTCAGCGGCGATTCCTCCGTGGCAGAGGGCAATTTCGATGTAGCCGCGCCCTATGTCACGAAATGGCCCCTGGTGCTGCAGCTCAATGCCAACCGCGAAGCCATCCGCTACGAGTACCAGCGTTTCGGTGGACGCAGCTACCTGACAAAGGCCAGCTTCGCCGGCGGTCAGAGCAGCTATCAGTTCGAGCTGATCGAGACGCAATCGACGCTCGTAAGCCACACCAATGGCAGCAAACAGGAGAACGCCCGGCTCTACGGCAAGGTGACGGCCAAGTTCAAAGACACCGTCTACGCCCAATGGTGCATGGGATATGTCGGCCGTGATACCAGTGACACGTCGAAGTTCGTCGTCCGGGCGCATCCGGACTGCCTGGCGAAGGCTCAGGCCGACCTCACGCCGCTCATCGACGCGAAGTCGGTCAATGTGCTCGACCAGCTGCGCGTGCTCTACCGGTATGGTGACACCGGCGGCGAGGCGCTGGCGCAATCGACGCTGAAGTTCCCGGACATCCATTTCGGCTATTCGTCGTGGACAAGCGCCGAACTGGCGTCGCGCCCCGTCGTGTTCGAAGCGCCGAAAATGGCGTTCGCCGGCGACATCCCGCCGCAGAATTTCGAATTGGCCGACCTCAACATGGATGCACTGGTCGACATCGTGCAGACCAAGGATGACGGCGCGACGGTGCATCTCGGAAGCGGCGACCTGAACAGCGCCTTCGGCGACACCAGCCAACTCGTGCTGTCGCGTCCGACCGAGGCTGGACTAATGCGCCAGATCGCCCCCCGGCTCACCGACAATCGCTTCGCTTTTGCCGACATCCTGGGCGACAGCTTCGTCGATATCGTCGAAATCGAAGACGGGCTGATGCACGTCTATGACGGCAAGGCCGACGGGACCTTCCCTTATCTCGGCCGCTCGATCCCGCTGCCCGGCGTCTCGCCAACGACATTCGCGGGCGGCAACGGCCGCTTCGCCGACGTTAATATGGACAGCCTGTCCGACATCGTCACGACGCGCCTCAATGCTGATGGCCGCACGGAATGGCGGATATTTCTCAATCTCACCCGGCGGCAGGCCGATGGGGGTTACAACGTCAATTTCGGAGCGCTTACCAAAGCGTTCCCATTCAACAGTCAGGACGGCCAGATACTCGGCCGCAACAATGTGCGGATGGTCGACATCAATGGCGACCGGCTGCCCGATCTCGTCGTCATCCGCCCGGCTGACCAGGGCTTCTGCCTCTATGAGAACCAGGGCAACATGTTCTCGAAGGACCCGAATGCGCTGCTGTTTGGCGACGCCGCGATCAACGATCCGGTCTGCGGTCACGGCAGCTTCTCGAAGATTGGCGGCATGCAGCCCGGCGATAACCTCGCCACAATGTGGTACATCGACGCCAACGGCGACGGCATCATCGATTTCGCGTCGATGGGCGAGCGCACTGACCAGATGCGCGTCTGGCTCGGCTTCGGCGACGGGACCTACCTGAAGGATCCGCTCAGCATCGCGCTCAATCTGCGGGTTCAACTTGGCGCGTCGACGCAGACCTTCGCTTCGCGCGTCGCAGACATCGACGGCGACGGCCAGAGCGAAATCATCGTGTTCCAGAAGCCGTCCGGCGACGAGGTGAAGCCCGTCGTCGTGATTGACTTCAATCGCACCGACACGGTGCAGTTGGTCAAGGCCAACCTGCTCACGGTCGTCGACTTCGATTCCGGCCGCCGGCACGACATTCGCTATGCGACTTCGATCGACGAGATGCTGCGCGACCGCGCCAACGGCCAGCCGACGCGCAACCTGCATTTTCCCGTTGTCGTTGCCAAGCAACTCGTCACGTCGCAGGGCATACCCGGCCAGGTTCGCGCCCAAGTGCAGACGGACGAATATTTCTACCACAATCCATTTTACGATGTGATCAATCGCCGTTTTATCGGCTTCTCGGACGTCGAGAGGATCGCGTACGGCGACGAGAACGCGGCCGGCCAGCGGATCACGCAGCGCTCAAGCCTCGATCGCGAACAGTATTACACCTTCGCGGAAACGGCGGCTGACCTGAACCTCGCCGGCAAACTGAAGATCCGCAAGACCTATGAAGTGAAGCCCGAGGCGACGCTCGTCGCGAGCGCGGAGACGACCGAGACGCTCGATCCGTCGGCGGCGGCGCTGCACTCGCTGTCGACCGCCACGCGCACCCAGAAGCTGCCGACGACCGGGATGATGTTGAAGTGCGAGTCGTCGGTGTGGGAGACGTTTTCGCGTGGCGACGGCTCGTCCTATCTCAGAAAGGTCAAGGAGACGCTGACCGGTTCCGCCGGCGACGCCGAACAGCAGGACCCGGCCGATCCCGAATGTAAGGACCCGGTGAAGGTCCAGACGTATGCCGATTTCGACGAATTCAATATGCCCGCCTCGGAAACTGTGCAGGTTCGCGATATCCCGGGACCCGCGGATTTGACCATTCAGGGCTTTAGCCGCACCACCCAGACCGGGTATGCGCAGTCGCGTGCCGATCTCGCCGCGCTCAGCATTGTCAACGCCGCATCCGAGCGCCGTATCCTAACCGGAACGCGACTGCTCAGCCGTGAAAGCTTCACCTATCTAGCCGACGCGGGCGGTCGCATGGGCACCCGGACACTCGAAGTCTTTTCCGGCCTCAGCAACTTGCCGGCGTCGCTCGAGCAGTTCCGCAACGCCACCCGCACCCTCACCAAGAGAATGGGCTATGACGTCTTTGGCAACACCACCGCGCTGTCGGACGACCTTGGGCAGACAGAGGCCGTTCTCTACGAAGAGACCGGCACCTTGCCGATGAGCCACACCAAGATGGCGGGTGGTGCGCCTGAGCTCAACCAGATCACGTCAATGACCTACGACGGGCCACGGGCCGGAGCTGTGCGAACGATGACGACTCCCCTCGGCATGGTCGTCACCAACGACTATGACGCGCTCGGCCGTAGGATCCATGAGGTGGCAGCCGACGGTGCGGAGAAATTCTACAGCTACAAGATCGGCGAGAGCGGCCTGCCCTCACTGATCTTGACATCGAAGCGCCGTTACGCAAGCGCTGCCCAAACTCCGGAAAGCGAAAGCGAATTCATTGCCGAGCTCGCCGCCTACAACGCCCGCGGCAACCAGATCGCCGACCTGGAAAGCGTTGCCGAGGGGGGCGTGCGGGTCCGCAACTTCGCACTCTACAATCGCAACGAGAAACTGGTCTTCCGCTGGACCCCATTCGTCGTCAGGAGCTTCGGCGGTATCGACGATCTGAACCTGCAGAAGGTCTTCGAGCTGGGCGACGTTCCGCGTCCGGATCACGAAATCGGCAACACATATACCTACGACGCAACGGGCCGCATGGTGCGTGAGTCTTACCCGTCGGGCAAGGTTTCCGAGATGACCTTCGGGCCTTGGGGCACGCACACAATAACGACCTATGCTGATCAGTTCGATGGTACGGTGCGGAGCGAGGAATATTCGCTCAGCAACGAGAACGGGGTGACCGGCTTCATCGCCGCCAATGGCGACGGCGTGATGCAAATTTCCCGCTTCGTGCGCGATTCCTTCGGCTATTTGAGCGAGATTTGGCTGCCGGGCGAAACTGCGCCTCGACGGTTGATCTACAATTCGGTCGGCGACATCGAATTCCAGTCGATCCCCGGAATGGGCGACCGGTACACCTTCTACGACGCGCGCGGGCGGCAATCAGCGATCGCGCGCGTCGGCGTGAACGGCGAAGCTTCCGTGCAGACGTCCACCTACGACTTCCTTAACCGCAAGCTCACAGAGGTTGACGACGGTGTCCTCCATCTCGAATACCGCTACGACCGGGGCGTCGAGATAGCCTCTGCGGCCGGGTTCGAAGTGCCGATCGCGTTGCCGCTCGATAAAATAACCGAGGTCATCATCCACGATCCCAACGGCCTGTTCGATGCGGCCGAACGCTACGCCTACAACGCGAACGGCCGCATGACCGCCAACGAGGTGGAGATCAACCACGCAAAGTATGCCGATCGCTTCCATCACACGCTTGATGGCCGGATCGATTCATCGATCGGCCCACGCGGCCTGACGTCGAAATTCGCGCTCGGACCGGACAAGAATCTCCGCTCCGTGACGGTATCCCATCCGGACTTCGCCGGCCCGCAGAAAGTGATCGAGAACATCACGTACAATCCGGAAGGACGGGTCGAGCGCGTCAACTACCGGCTCGGCGCCTTCACGCAGATGACCTACGATCCGACGACGCTGTTCCTGACGCATATCGTCTCGCAAGCGGGAGGCGTTCCGCTGCAGGACTTGACCATGGCTTTCAACTCGAACGGCTCCATCACACAGATCGTCGATGCGCTGGGCAGTGGCGCCGGCGACGCGACCCATGTCGACCGTTCCGGCACCTTTCACTATGACTTCAAGAACGAGCTCGTGAGTATCGATCGCTATGGCAAACATGCCGAATTCGGCTATTCGCCTGCCGGCACCTTCGCCCGCAATGACGAGCTCGATCCCGGAGCACGGATTGTCCCGGCGGCAGCCAGCGCGACCGGCCTCATTCCGACCGGCAGCGCGTCCAAGCCATATGGTTTCGATGGCTTCGGCCAGCTGGCGACGTCGCCGAACCTTACCGGCACTGTCTTTGACATCAACGGCCGGCTCATCCGAGCGCAAACCGCGACCAACGACGTCTTCTACGGCTACGACCAGACCGGTCGACGCCTATACAAGAAGATCGTTACTCCGGACGGATCGAAGCCAGACCAGCTTTATCTCTATCCAGTGGAGACATTCGAGGTCGGCCCAAAGGGCGAAGAGAGCTATGTCAACATTGCCTCGACCAAGTTGGTGCGGCTCGAGCACGGCACCGGTAAATGGTTCTATTACCTCAAGGATCATATCGAGAGCAGCGACTATGTGATCGCCTCGGGCGGCGCCCCGGTCGAGCAAATGCTCTATCGGGCATACGGAACCGAGCACAAGCCAGAAGTACTGGCTCCTGCCTGGGCCGATCACTTGACAGACATTTCGGGCGAGTTGCCGCGCGAAAAAACCCACCATCGGTTCACCGGCAAATATCTCGACGACGATACCGGGCTCTACTACTTCGGTGCCCGCTACTACGATCCGGCCCTTGGCCGCTTCGTCTCACCCGACCCGCTGTATGTCGGCGATCCTGAGCGCTGCACCGGCAACCCCACATCATGCAATCTCTTCGCATATGCCAACAATAATCCGATGGCCTATATCGACCCGACAGGTCTCAAGGAGATCGTGGCCGGCGATGCCGCCTATCGGCGGCAAGTTGAGGAGGATATCCAACGCACAGACCCGACTGCCCGAGTCGACAGCAAGACCGGCGAGGTTTCGCAAAGCTGGCTCCACGGCGCCTGGCTCGACGTCAAGGACTTCTTCGTACCCGGTACCGGGATGGATACAGGGCGCGAACTCACCAAGAGGATTGTCGACAGCCCAGAAACGGTGACGATCCAGAACGTGGCCGGCCGCACCGGAACCGATCTCGCCGATCACACGAAGGATCCGACGACGACACCGGGAGGAGCGGTCATCTCTTACGATCCGGCGGCAGCCCGTATCCGCACGTCGAGCGAGTTCGACAAATCGACCGGCACGGTCGCGACAAACCCGGCCGATCCCGGCATCGTGCTCGCCCATGAGCAAATCCACGCCTCCCACATCCAGGCGGGACAGATTTCCGGCATGGGTCCAGCCACCTACAACGGGCTTGATGGAAAGCCACATACCTCCATGGACGAGGAAGCGCGGACCGTCGGTGTCGGCGGAACGCCGCGGCCTGACGACATAACGGAGAACCAATTGCGCGACATGCTCGGTATCAAGCCGCGCAACCACTACAACTGATTCGCGGCAACGCAGAAGGACGGAGGCATGACATGCGTAACTTCCCTCTCTCTACGGCAGCGCTGGCCGGGCTGGCGATGCTCATCACTGCGGCGGCCCTCGCTCAATCCATGAACCCGCAGATGAAGGAGCCGCAAGCGATGCCACTCGATTTCCTGACCTGGATCGATCGTGACGCAGACTGGCTGCAGAAGCAAATTGCCGCACTTGGCGGGTCGGGAAAGCTCACCATCGATGGCGGCATTCTGGAGACGACCGACCTTGATACGTTGAAGGCAGCCAATCGCATTCGTGCCTTTGCCTACCTCGCGACCAAGGGGCTGAGGCCTCCCTATTTCGATCTGACGATCGCTGCGGGTGACGCGACGAAGCGGTGCGTCACGCAATTCCCCCGCAGCATTGCTCCAGGCATCGGTCCCATGGATTTCGCAAGGAAGAGTTTCCCGGCGGACGCTGCCGACCAAACCGAACTGAAATCCTGCACGGTCGCAGGTCAGGGTAAAGACTATGCCGGGCTTGACCGGGCGACCTTTCGAGATCGCTACTTCGATGCATCAGGCACATTGAAGCCGGAATTTCGCAACCTCGGCGACGATCCCGCTTTCAGAGCCAAGGCGATCGACGAGGGCTTCTTCCTGGCGACCGAGGATTATAGCGGGCTGTTGCAGCTGGACCTGCGGTAGGCCAGCCGCGAGGTAGCAAGCAACACCTGGCGCCGACGAAACGCTAGACTTGTATTGTCCACGTGCTTTGTGGGGCCGACCAGCGCCAGCACCAGGCGGGGCCGGTCCTTGTCGCCTTCTCCGCGCCCTCCCGTGTGCCAGTGCCAGAGATAGGAATATCGGAAGACCTGTGCGACCTTGGACTTTGGTTTTGGCTCAGAGAGCTCGTCGTGAGATGGTCGAGACTGGGCTCCATGCGGAGACTTCGACCGCAGCGATATCGTCCTTGTTGAGCTCCGCTATCAACTCGACCCGCCTGTCGCGCTTCAACAGCCGGACAAAAACCTCGTAGGCCAGCAGCACGGTGCGTGCGATGACGACCGGATTGCGGACGGAGGTATCCTCATGAGCGCCGAAGTCTTTCTCGAGAGGGCGGCGGCGGTGACGGTGGCGGTCATCGGCGTGACCGCTTTATTCCGGAATAGAGGCGCTTTTCGCGCTTTCCGCGAGTGCCTGGCGCCAACCAAATGGAAACGAGCCCGTGGCAAGGCTGCTTGCAAGATCCAGCTGAAATCGCGGCGAGACGGGCTGATGCCGCCTACGCGCTCAACTGCGTGCCGTCCTTCGACCGCCGGGATTTTTCTAGCCGGAGTTTTGACCGACGACGACCACGCCGGCTCGCTCACAAAAACAACAAGGCCCACTCCCGGGCCTTGTCGTATCAACTCTGCTGTCGGCCCTGCCCTCAGTTTCCCGTCATCTGCTTGGCATTTTCCGGCGTGATCGCGGTCGTGTCCACCGTCACCGTCGGCTCCACCGACGAAGCACACTCAAGCAGGATCTTTTTCGACATCTCGATCGCTTCCTTGGCGCCGGTCGGGTAGGTGAAGGTTGCCGCCCAGTCGCCCTTGGCCACGGCCTCGATGCCGCCGGCCGGACCCGGCAGGCCATCAGTGCCGATGATCTTGACCTGCTTGCCCGCGCCCTTGGCTGCGAGCAGCGCACCCGCCGCCATCATGTCGTTCGAGGCATAGAGCACCTTGATGTCCGGGTGCGCTTGCAGCATGGCGGAAAAGGCGGTCTGAGCTTTGTCGGGCACCCAGTCGGCGGCCTGCTCGGCCACCACTTGGATTTTGGCATTCTCCTTCACACCGTCCTTGAAGCCGTTGAGCCGCTCCACCGCTGGCGTCGAACTCGGCAGCCCTTCAAGCACCGCCGCCTCGCCGCCTTCCGGGAGCAGGGTCTTTGCGGTGTATTTGCCCGCTTCGAGCGCGATCTTGTAATTGTCGCCGCCGATGAAGGCGGTGTAGTCCTTGCCGGGGTCGCCTACCGTTTTGCGGTCTAGTTCGATGACGGGAATGCCGGCATCCATCGCGCGCTTCACCGCCGGGGTTATGGGTGCTGCCTCGAAGGGCGAGATCAACAGCAGATCAACTTTCTGGGTTATGAAGTTGTCCACCTGCGAGGTCTGCGTGTTGACGTTGCCGGCGCCGTCGGCGATCTGCAGCGTGAACTGCGGCACATCCTTGACCGCCGCGGTCAGCTCGTCATTGACATGCTGGCGGTAGGGCTCGGCATTGTTCGCCTGCGAAAAGCCGATGATGAACTGGCCGTCCTTGGCGCAGGCCTTGACCATCGGGTCGGCCGCTTGGGCAGCACCCGCCATGCACAGGCAAGAGCCTGCCAGAAAGGCGACCTGCAGGGCGCGCCTCGATCCTTTTTCCATCGTTGTCATGCTTGCTCTCCTCCTCGTCGGGCCTATGGCCAGACCTTGGTTTCATGGTCTTCCAAATGCTGCCGCCGGCCTCCTATCGTCCCAAACCCTCGCGGCGGCGAACGAGGGATTGAAGCACTGCCGCCACAACGATGATCGCGGCGGTCGCGAGCAGCTGCATGGCGGGGGTAATGTTGTTGAGCTGAAGGATGTTGGCGAGCGCGCCGAGCATGATGGTGCCGGCAACGGTGCCGACCATCGAGCCGGCGCCGCCGAACAGGCTGGTGCCGCCGATGACCACGGCCGCGATGGCCGTGAGCTCATAGCCCATACCGTCATTGGCGCTGCCGAAGTTGAACTGACCCGCGTGCACGACGCCGGCAAGGGCGGCGGCAAATCCGGTAATGGCATAGACCGAGATCTTGACCATAGAGACAGGAACGCCCGAAATGCGCGCCGCTCGCTCGTTGCCGCCGACGGCAAAGACATAGCGGCCGAAGCGCGTGGTATTCAGTACCAGGGTAGCAATAGCGGCGAAGACGATGAAGACGATGGTCGCCACCGGCACTGTGTTGTTGAACAGGCGCTCGCCCAGTACCGCGAAGACAGGTGGCGCCAGGCCGGGCCCCTCGCCATAGGAAATATTAATGTACTGGTTGCCGGAAACGACCAGCGCGAGACCCCGCGCCGCCTGCAGGCCGGCGAGCGTGACGATGAACGGCTCAAGCCGAAAGCGGCTGGAAATGGTGCCCTGGATCACGCCGAAGACGGTGCCCATTACCAGCACCGCGAGAATGGTCGGGATAAGCCCGAAGCCGCCGGAGATCATCATCGTCGCGGTGACGACGCTGGAGAGACCAAGCACTGCCCCCACCGAAAGGTCGATGCCGGCGGTGATAATGACGAAGGTCATGCCGATGGCGATAATGCCGGTCTCCGACACGGCGCGCACGATGTTGGCCATGTTGTCGGGCGCAAGGAACAGTATCTCGCCATGGCGCCTGGGCGAGAAGATGACGCCGCCGATCGCCACCAGCACCAGGCCGATCAAGCTTTGGAAGCGCACGATCAGCGCGAGTGGATCGCGATGCTTTGCGGCCGGTGCGGCTAGCACCGGACCGCTCGCAACCGAAATCTTCTGTTCGGACATCACGCCTCCCTGCCATTTGCCGCTGCCATCACGGTGTGCTCGTCAACGCCACTGGTGAATTCCGCTACATTGCGCCCCTGGCGCAGCACCACGATGCGGTCGCACAGGCCAATCAGCTCCGGCATTTCGCTGGAGGCAACTAGGATGCCCAGGCCTTGTGCAGCCAACTGCCGCAGCCGCTGATAGATCTCGCCCTTGGCGCCGACATCGACGCCGCGCGTCGGCTCGTCGAGCAGCAAGAGCCGGGGATTGCCAAGTATCTCCTTGGCCAGCACCACCTTCTGCTGGTTGCCGCCGGACAGCGCGCCGACCGCGATGTCGGGATTCTTCGGCCGAATGTCGAACTGGCCGAACGATTGTTTCACCGCCTCGGCCTGGCGGCCCGGTGACATCAGTCCGCCCGGCGATATTCGCCGGATCACCGACATGACGAGGTTGAGGCCAACGGCCATCCTCAGCATTAGGCCACTGCCACGGCGGTCGTCGGTGACGAAGGCGATGCCGGCAAGGCGCGCGGCTCTGATCGAATCAAGCTTGATCGGACGGCCGGAAATGACCACGCCGCCCTCCCATTGGCCGGAAAGGCCGGTGCCGTAAAGCGCGCTCAGGAGCTCGGTGCGCCCTGCCCCCATGATGCCGGCCAGCCCGACGATCTCGCCTTCATGCACCTCGAGTGAAAGCCCTGTCGGGGCCTGCCAGCCGGCGCTTTCGCGCGCTAGCCGGAAGCTGGCATTGCGCAGGCTGAGCAGAGCCCGGCCGACGGCCGTGGTGCGCTGGGGATAGAGTTCGTCCAGTGGGCGCCCGACGAGCAGCCGCACCAGTTCGGCCTGCGGTGTGTGCGGATCGGTGATGCCGGCTACACGTCCGTCCCGCATCACCGTCACCCGGTCCGCGATCTGCGGCACTTCCTCCAGACGGTGGGAGATATAGACGATGCCGACGCCACTGGCGGCGAGCTTGCGCATGATGTCGAACAGCCTCTCGACCTCGCCCACCGTTAGGGCCGCCGTCGGCTCGTCCATGATCAAGACCCGCGTCGCATAGGACAACGCTTTGACGATGGCAACGACCTGGCGTTGCCCTATCGAGAGGTCGCCGACTAGCCCGGCGGGATCGATAGCCAGTTCGATAGCTTCCAGACGCTTGCGAGCTTCGCGGCGCATCCCCGCCACATCGAGCAGTCCGCCCGAGCGCATCAATTCGCGGCCAAGGAAGAGGTTTGACGCCACATCGAGCGTTGGAACGAGATCAAGCTCCTGAAAAATGGTCGCAATTCCGGCCGTCTGCGCCTCGCGCGGGTTGTTGAATCGCACCGGCTTGCCGTCAATCTGGATTGTACCTTCGTCGGGTGCGTAAACTCCCGACAGCAGATTCATCAATGTCGATTTGCCGGCGCCGTTCTCGCCCAGCAGGGCGTGGATCTCGCCTGGCTTGAGATCAAAATCGACACCGCGTAGTGCCTGAACGCCGCCGAAGCGTTTCACGGCCCCAGTCACCGATAGAAGCGGCGCGCTCATGCCGGCCTCCCGCAGGATTGACGGGCATGCAGCGTCGCCTGAAGCCGCACCGAGCGGGGCTCTGTATCCGTTGATGCAATTCGGGCGCTAAGCAGCGATGCGGCCTGCCGCCCGATTTCGGCGCAAGGCTGCGCAATAAGGGTCAGTTGCGGCTCAAAACAATCGGCCCATTCGAAGTCGTCAAAGCCGACAAGTGAAAGATCCCGAGGTATTTCGAGACCTTTTTCGCGAACCGCTCGGACCGCTCCGATCGTCGCCATATTGTTGCCGGTGACCAAGGCCGTAGGCGGCGAAGGCAACGACAACATCGCGCGGGTCGACGCCGTAGCGCTCGCCGTGTCGACGTTCCCTGGCTGCAGATATTCCGACACGTAGGCAAGTCCGTTAGCCATCAAAGCTGACTTGAACGCATCGATACGTTCGCGAGTCGTAGCAAGGCCCGGCTGCCCTGCAATGAACCCAATCCGCTGATGGCCGAAGGATGCGACGTGGTCGATAAGAGCGCGCATCGCAGATTGGTTCTCAACGCCGATCTGGTCAAATCGTTCGTCGGCAAACCGGTCGATCAGAACGCAGGGAACCATTTTCTCGGCAAGGTAATTGGTGGCTCGCTCTGGGGCACCCGAGGGCGCCAAAATAACGCCGTCAACACGTCGTTGATGGAAGGCGCGAACGACCGCAAGCTCCCGATCAGGATCGTCCTGCGTGTCGGAAAGGAAAACCATGAGGCCAAGACGCGCGCATTCCGCTTCCACGGCACAGATGATGTCAGTGAAATACGGGTTCGAGATCGCCGAAATCGCCAAGCCGACGCTGTTGGTTGAAGCGACCTTGAGGGAACGCGCCAGCCCATTGGGCTGATATCCAAGCAAAGCAATCGCTTCGTTAATGGCTCTCGATTTCGCAGGCGAGACAAAGCGCGTGCGGTTGATCACATGTGACACCGTTGAGACCGACACCCCGGCACGACGGGCTACCTCAACCATCGTTGCCATTGCGGCTCAAACGGAGTGCTGCACGCAAGCGCTCCTCCCTGATGTTGCGCTTTAAACCCGCTCTGTCCTGGCGGATACGATAACCATAGTGCCATCGAAACGTTTGCGCAATCGATTCGATAGTCGTTTTGATCTGATTAGACTAATGTTGTCTGGAATGGAGCAAAGCAGACGTACGACGTCCGCTCGCTCACCACCCGAACTTTGTGGGCACGTTTAGGAACGGTGCGCGAGCAGATACCAACCCGTCGGCAAGATCACGGTCCCGAGAGACGCTTCAATCTGGCGTCACGCGCCTTATCGGCTCGCTGGCGGCACTGGCGGGACATCGTCGGCTATTTCCTGCCTGAGCCTTGGTCCTTTGCTGAGCCGGCGACCGAGCGCATCGACGAAATTGTCGTAGCGCTGCAAGCCCTTGGCGCGCGCCTCCGCTTGCGCCGATTCCGGCAAGGCTGGAGTCGAGTTGAGCCAAAACCGGACGAACAATGCTAGCGTCTCAATAGCAATTCCGACGTCACGCTCGACCCGCTGCACGCGTCGATCGATCTGGTCGAGGCGGCGAGTGATCGCCGCTTGCTTTCGTTCTTCGGCGTCCGGCGACAGGAACGACGCGAGCGCAGCCTCGGCGACCAGTGACAGCGAGACCTCGCGCCGCCCAGCGTAATCCGCCAGTGCCCTCATTATGTCAGGGTCGAGATAGGCAGACAGACGTCTTTTCTTGGCGTTCTTCATGCGCTCAAAGCTCAATGCCATCATTGGGGTCAAGGGCGGCCTGACGAGCTGCGCGTCTCATGGCTTGATCGACACTGCGGCGACGAACGGCGTCATCATCGGGCTCGTCCCTGTCGAGGTCGAACTCATCGTCGCAGCGTGGCGTTCGTTCCGGCGCGATGTCTTCGTGTTCGGGAAGCTCGGGCTGGCGGCGAATGCCGCCATTGGCCGGATCCTCGTCCTGCTGATCCCTGGCAAGCCTCAGCTTGCGAGATTTGCCTTCCGGCCCAGCAAGAAGTGTCGTGTCGGTCCAGTCGTCAGGGCGAGCGTTCTGCGTTGTCCCTCCGGTCCTTGGTGGCGGCAACACGCGCTCGGCAAGACGCGGGTCGGCAAAGTAGCGTGCCTTCTTCGCACGGACTGGGAACTGGCCCGAGATCATAATGATCGCCTCGGTCGGCGGCAGCTGCATGATCTCGCCCGGCGTCATCAGTGCACGCGCCGTTTCCTGCCGCGACACCATCAGATGCCCGAGCCAGGGCGACAATCTGTGCCCCGCATAGTTCTTCATGGCGCGCAACTCGGTCGCGGTCCCCAGAGAGTCTGAGACGCGCTTGGCCGTCCTCTCGTCATTCGTGGCGAAGCTCACCCGCACATGACAATTGTCGAGGATGGAATTGTTCGGTCCGTAGGCCCTCTCGATCTGATTGAGCGATTGTGCAATCAGGAACGACTTGATGCCATACCCGGCCATGAAGGCCAGCGCGCTTTCGAAGAAATCGAGCCTGCCGAGCGCGGGAAACTCGTCCAGCAGCATCAAAAGACGCTGCCGGTGATCCTTCGCGTGAAGATCTTCGGCGAGCCTGCGGCCGATCTGGTTAAGCACGAGTCGGATCAGCGGCTTTGTGCGACTGATGTCCGATGGCGGCACGACCAGATAAAGCGTCGTCGGCCGTGCCTCCTCGACAAGGTCTGCGATCCGCCAATCACAGCATGACGTCACCTTGGCCACAACTGGATCGCGGTAGAGGCCCAGAAAACTCATGGCCGTCGAGAGCACGCCGGAACGCTCGTTCTCGGACTTATTAAGCAGTTCCCGAGCAGCCGACGCCACGACGGGATGCGGGCCTGCATCACCCAAATGCCGCGTCAGCATCATGGCGCGCAACGTTGCCTCGATTGGCCGCTCTGGATCGGAAAGGAAGTTCGCCACGCCGGCAAGGGTCTTGTCTTTCTCCGCATAGAGCACGTGCAGTATAGCGCCGACCAGCAACGCATGGCTGGTCTTCTCCCAGTGGTTGCGGCGTTCCAATGTGCCTTCTGGGTCGACCAGGACATCCGCCACGTTCTGCACATCTCGAACTTCCCACTCGCCCCGTCGCACCTCCAGCAGAGGATTGTAGGCTGCTGATCCAGCATTGGTCGGATCGAACAGAAGCACCTGGCCGAAACGGGCCCGCCATCCGGCCGTCAGTTCCCAGTTTTCGCCTTTGATGTCGTGGACGATTGCCGAACCCGGCCAGGTCAGTAGTGACGGCACGACCAAGCCAACACCCTTGCCGCTTCGCGTCGGCGCAACACACATCACGTGTTCGGGACCGTCGTGGCGCAGATAGTGTCGGCCCAACATACCCAGGATCACCCCATCCTGACCGATCATCCCAGCGGCCTTGATTTCGTCTCGCGTCGCCCAGCGCGCCGAGCCGTAAGTCGTGGTGTCCTTTGCCTCGCGCCCCCGCCACAGCGACATCCCGATCGCTGCGACGATAGCCATGAGGCTTCCGCTCGCCGCAATCGCCGCGCCCTCCAGGAAGACCTTCGGCGCGTAGGCGTCGTAGAAAAACCACCACCAGAAAAAGGCTGGCGGGGGATAAATGGGGTGTCCAGCCAATTCGAACCACGGCGGACCGAGTTGGCTTTGAAAGCCGAGCCGCCATGCCGTCCACTGTGTTGCTCCCCATGTTGTCGCGACGACGATCAGAAAGGCGGTGAGGACCTGTCCCCACAAAATCTTGGTTGCCGGCACTTGTTGTTTCTCCGATCTGAATGACCCGAACCACGAAGAAAGACCGAGTGTCGAGATATGCAAGGGGAAGGAGTTGTCAAAAGCGGCAGGACGTACTCTGAGATGGAAAGACTTGTAGAATTCGGTCCGAGATTTCTTTGGAAAGTATTTCACTTTGGGCAGAGAGATCAGAGTCGGGTCGTTGGCATTGGGCCACCTTGGAACAATCGTGGCTGTTCTCATTGTGGTGGCCGTGAAGGAGATCTACTAAATCGCAGATCTGCACAACCATCTCACTTGCGCCTTGAATGGAAATGGGTCTGATAGACCTGGCACATGGAACGTCCGGCCCAGAGCCGCTCGATCTCTTGCGCCCGATCGCACTGTCTGCCGACGCCCTGATCACGTGCAGCCGCGCATAAGATCCGCAATTTGAAAGATGATCGCGGCTGCGGTGGCTATTTTCTGCGGTTGATCAACGTGTTCTAGGATTGAGGAACGCGCGCCCGCAAACGAAGAAAAAGCCCGCCGCACCCTTCGCGGTGGGCTCCGGTCCGATACACCGTGGCGGGGCCGCCGCTTATCGTCCCATTGGTAGCTTGGAGGCCGAAACAAGTTCTTCCTCGTCCTGTATCCCGGCCATGTACAGAGGGCGGCGAGCGACTCTTAAGGCACCTTCTTCATTATGCGAGCCTCGCGCAGCAACGACGGGCGATCGTACCCGATCATATTGATGAGGTCTCGCGCCTGGTTCTCCGAGATGCCGGTCTCTGTGGCCAGGTAACGGGCTGCGGATGTGTCCCGCTCAGTACGGCGGGCACGGTCGTCGTTGTCGTCGAACATGATGATGAGTTGTCCCTTCTCATGTTCGCCTCAATCCTTGAAATGGAGAGTTGTTCCGCAGCGCACGCAAAAAGATTGATCCAGATGTTCCTCGACCAGCACGTCAGCAGCATTACCACCAGCTGTAGGTCATGCCCGGATTGTCAGTCCTGACCGGAACCGGAAGAGCCGGATCGCCAAGCTGTCCGGCGAAGTCGCCATGGATGACCTCTAGGCGGGCTGACCTTGGAGGACAAATCGGCAGGCTACATCCTGGCGTGCTGCAGCCGCCCACATGGCGACGTTTTGCTTGATCTCTAATTGTCGCATCCGCATCGCGGGACGAAATCGGGTCAGCCTTTGCGTTCCACGACCAAGCCATACTAATGCGACCGCAGGTGGTTAGCGTTTCGCAACCTGTTTTTCCGCCTACCACTTTCATCAGCGAGATCGTTTTGTACATGATCGCCAAGGAATAGATGCCCAATTGGCTGCTTTGCAACCAAGACAAAGGGCAAGTGGTGGTCAGCCCAGCCGGATTCTTCGCAGCTACTCGGATGCGTTGGCGAACCCGGTGACTTACAGCATCAAACGATGTCTGCCCGACTCGTAATGCTGGCCGAGCCCAAAGGTGGCGCCCCGCCAAACTAGGAAGCCGGTCTGATAACAGAAGGCAAGAGCTCCTGGATCATCCCTTCCCCGCGCGGTCCAACTGCGGCCGCCCGATACTTCGCAATTGAATAGCCGCTTCCCTCAACGCGCAGGGGACTCCCGGCGTCGGATTGAGGCAGGCCAAAGTGTTGATAGCGGACTTAATATAGAGGGCAATGAGTACGCTCTCAACTTGGAGCGCCCAAACAGAACCACGGAAAAGCCGTTCATCGGAACCCGGATCTCATGAGATCCGGAGCGTCCACTCTCCGCCACCGCAATCGACATCCGCTGTTTGTGAATATCCAAACCAACAAATCAGGTATCTTCCATGAGGCCCTTCTCCTAGTGCATGAGGCCCCTGTGCCGGC
The DNA here is from genome assembly GCF_040320195.1 of Mesorhizobium sp. M0768. Taxonomy (NCBI): domain Bacteria; kingdom Pseudomonadati; phylum Pseudomonadota; class Alphaproteobacteria; order Hyphomicrobiales; family Phyllobacteriaceae; genus Mesorhizobium; species Mesorhizobium sp. M0768. The sequence goes on from NZ_JAMYPD010000017.1 coordinate 58,688, forward strand.
CAGTCGGCTTAACCCTCGTACCGTTGCATATCGGATGACGGACCCTCAGGCCCTGCAATCATAGGGACTACTTGCCTTTTTTAAAGGGTTCGGCGCCTCGATGTTCCGGCGTAGGCGGGGCGTTCGGCTCCCAGGTCTTTTGCTGACTCGTCGTCGCGCAAACCTTTGAATGCAGCCTGCCTAACATTGCCACCGCGTGTCCAGCCCGCCATTTCGATTTCTGCTACAAGTTGCGGTCTGGTCCAAAATACGGCCGGATCTTCTTTTGGCGCTCCATTGCCGGTGAAGGGCGACGTCTTAGCCTTCGCAGCCTTTAGACGTGGGAGAAGCTGCTTGACCTTCGTCTTACTGTAGCCCGTTCCTACCCGGCCAATGTAGGCGAAATGGTCACCGCGATTGAGGCCAACCAACAACGACCGAAACTTACCGTTGGTGGATGACCACCCCCCGATAATCACTTCATGGCCAGACCGACATTTTGATTTCGCCCAGCCATCGCTTCTGCCCGACACGTACACCGCATCGATCTTCTTCGAGATGATGCCCGCAACCCGCAGGGCCGCATGACCGCTATTTGCGAAGTGTTCCACATAACGGACGAGCTGACTGCCCTCCCCATGATGAACATTGCTTAGCATCTGTTTCAGGCGCTCCTTCCGGGCGCAGAGCGGCATTTGCCGTAAATCGCCAGCGTCATCGAACAACATGTCAAAGGCAAAGAAGATAAGGTCGTTGGTTCTCCGCTGCGACAAAGCGGCCTGTAGGGCGGAAAAATCGGGCGCTTGGTTTTCGCCATGCGCCACGATCTCGCCATCGATGATGACATCGGGAAGGCTTGACGCCTCTTTTGCAATTGCCGCAAACTTATAGGTCCAATCCAGACCTTTGCGCGTCTTCAGCGTGACGGCGCCGGCTTGAACACGCAGTTGGATTCGATAGCCGTCGAGCTTAATCTCGTGGACCCAATCGCGCCCACCAGGGGGTCGGGATAGGGTCTCGCACATTTGAGGGGCGATGAACTCCGGCATTCTTGCCTTGGCAGTGCGCGAGGCAGCTTTCCGTTGGCGCTGGGACGGCTTTGCTTTTTTGGTAGCACGCTTGTCCCGGGGGGCGCCCGGGTTACTGTCCCGCATGACGCCGCCACTGCCTGCTGCGAAGCCGCTCATCGCAAAAGGTTTTGTGCCTGCGCCTGCGCGCTCTCCCGCGCCCATCGTCGCTATAGTTCGGCCGGGGGCCTCCGCCGAGATCGCTTCGCCATCACCGTCGCGAGCATGTTGATTGCTATGCTTGATCAGTAGCCAGTTTGATCGTTTTGCTGCCATGGTGCGCCGAGCACGCGTCCTCGCGGCGGCAACGACGGCAAATGCGGTGAAGAAGAGGATGCCTGGATCGGCGCTGCCACCTGACACTGACCCGGCAACTATGCTGGCGAGGGAAGCGTTCCTGACACTCGTCACGACAGCGTTGGTCTCTGGGTCCACCCATTTCCGTAGCCGGCCCATTCCGCTGACCACGACACCGAGCATGATGGCCATCATGAGCGATCCGAAGACGCCAAGCTGGGACAGAACTGCGATCGGCCAGCTCGATGCCCTCGAACTACCGAAACCGATGCCAAGGCCGCTGGTGTCCAGGAAGGACTGCAGGCTCTTGATGTTCCAGTAGGTGCGCTCCTCGCCCGAGGCAGAATCCGCCTTGTTGATAATGGTGGCGTTTATTAGCTTGACGAAGGGTTCTAGGACCTCGGCGTTGTAGAGGCTGATGCCCATTATGGTCACCACGCCTGTGGCCATGAGCGCGGTTATCAGTATCTCCTCGCGCTGAACCTTCCCCCTGAGGACCGAAAGCAACGTCGAGAAGGCGACCGGAATGCACAGGAGAATCAGACCAGCGTAGGCGGTCGATGATGTCGACAGAACGGTCAGGAAGAGCAAGACGCCTGCCAGCCACTGGGCAAGGCGTGATTTAGTCTTTCTCCAGTACGTGTAGCAGAATGCCAGGCAGGCGAGGGAAACGCCAGCGAAGGAAGAGGCCTCCGAAAAAGGTCCCGTGATCCGAACGAACCCTGCCTCGACCGCCTCCGTTATAAGGGCGTAGTTCGCGGTTCTGATTGGGGAGAGCAAATCTCCCGCCCCAGCGTTCTTGCCAATGAAATCGACCAGCCCCATGCCTGTGTGCAGACCGCACCACAGAAAGAAGCCGCGGCGGACCTGATGGATCCTGTTGGAGTGCAGCAGCAGCGCACAAAGCGCGATGGCGGTGAGCCCGCCAAGAATGAAGTAGCCCGTCTGGGAAACGTTGCCCGAAACCGGCGCGAGAGAAGCTTCGACGACCGCGCCGCGGGTTTTCGACTGTACGAAGACGGCGGTCTGTCCTGCGAAGAATCTTGGAAACAGCCATGCTCCGATGATTGCGTACGCTATGAGGCTCGTGAGAATCCAAACAGGGCCGATGCTTCCGAATACGCTGCCAAGGTCGAACCAGATGCGACGTCTTGCAGTAACCGCCATGACGAGCAGGGCCGCAAACATGGTGTAGATCAGTGGAGATGATCCACCTAAAAAGGTCAGGGTCATGAGGGCCGTCGCGCCGAACGCCTGGGAAGCTATCAGGCCTATGATCAGCATTCCCCTGGAATAGTAGGCAACGACCAAAATAGCCGCGCACACCAGCAAGCCCGGTAAAGAGACCTGCATTGTTGATCGGCCCTCCCGCTTGGTTTGGCCCTGGTGTGCGCACGAAGGACGCTGCCCGACGGCTCATCTTTCGGCAGGTGGGTATTCCGGACAAGCGAGCCAAAGGGCGTAGCCTAAGATCCCGCAATTGCAGCACGCGGCAGGCACTCCTCCTTATGGTGGATACTCGGAGGCTGACCGCCCTTGCAGCACTCCTAGCTAAACGCAGTTTACCTCATTCAAACAGACGAGGACAATGGGCCAGCCCGCCTTTAGGGTGAGAGGTCGTTCTGTCGAAATTATCTGGGGGATAATGGAGATTATATTGAAGGTGATGGAAAATAGAAGCAACCTCGTGATACTCCATGCAGACATTATTGCAGTTCTTAAGCTCTCATCCCATAGGGGAGACATTGTCGAAGAACGAGTGGGGGAACGACGATTTTCTCGGTGTTACCGCAAAAATCTACAAACCCCATTCGGTGATATGCCGCCAGGATGACGACAACAGTGAGATATTCATCGTAAAATCGGGTTGGGCCATCCTTTACCATGGATTACCGGACGGAGAACGGCAGATCATCGACACTCCTGTTAGCGGGGACATTGTCGGTTTTCGTGTTGCGGACGGACCCCGTCTAGCGTCACTGGCGGCCATAACCGAACTAGCTGTTTATGAAATTTCCAGTAAGGAACTGGTAGAGGCGATCTCGTCGGACGGCCGCCTCGGCAAGAAGATCGCCTATTCCCTGGCCCGCCTGAACGCCATCCTTGCCGAACATCTTATGAACACCGGGCGGCGGAACGCGATGAGGCGCACGGCCCATTTCCTGCTCGAGTTGGAGGAGAGGCTCTCCATGGTTGGGCTGTCGGCCCATGGAAGATATGAATGTCCCCTCACCCAAAATGAACTTGCCGACATTCTTGGAATGACCACCGTTCACGTCAACCGAACATTAATGGAACTTCGCAAGGCCGATCTCGTCTCTTTCAAGTCAGGCCATGTAGAGGTGATCAATCGCAAGAAGCTGGTTGAAACAGCCGGATTCGATAAAGAGTATCTCAGGTAACGGGTATCTCTGTTCGAGCGGCAGCGTATGGGCCATCAGTAAGTTTTCCGTTAGGAGAGAGGACGTTTGCGGACAACTGGTCGTGCGCCGCATACTTGGCAGGGCCCGTATGTCTCGACGGCAGCCGCGACCGCAACACGGTCTGTCGCGAGGACCAGCGCACTGCCGAAATATATGCAAGCGCCCACCTAGTCCCGGTAGACCGAGCGTTCTCGAGCTAAAGCATTGGGCCATACCATATCGGCGCTGCGCCCTTTCAGGCATTCTCCTCTAGCCCTGCAATCGCCGCAGGCACTAGCGGTCGACGTTCGATTGCCTGCTGGCGATTGGCTAAGCGGTCCATGCCTGCGTCTTCAGCCAGATTGCCGCCCAGCTCGGCATGGAATTTTTCTGAAAATCATGAAAAGACAACCTATGTTAGAGACTGCTAAATAATAAACCTTACACTTACCCAAGCTGGTCTCGCTGAGGGCGGAGAACTGAAAAGGGTTTAGTGGGGTTAATCGGGCCTCGGCCTTCACAAGGCGTGGTATCAAATCTTCAATGCTAGGGAATGAGGAGACTATATCGGCCGCCGCAAGGCGGTTTGTTTGGGAAAGATTGGGGTATTGATATGGATTCCACAGCAGGACCGCATAACTACTCTTCAGCCAATCGGTCAGGAGTTCCGTCCGACGGGACGGAAGGCGTCCGCGGGCAATGTCTCCTCATCCTAGACGGAAGGGCCTTAGACCGCGAGTGTCTCGCTTCGGCTCTCGTGGACCACGATCTCGGCATGGAGATCGTCGCCATGGCTTCGATCGGCGAATGGCGCGTGAAGAAGGGTTCGGCTCCTCCCCTTGCAACCATACTCTTCAACCTTGGCGGCCGGAAGGTCACCGATCAGGGGATCGCAGACGAGATCAGCCATATTTCGTCCGAGTTCAAATCAGTTCCTGTGGTCATCCTGGCCGACACCGAAGAGCTTGCACAGATACTGAGCGCTCTCGAATGCGGCGCACGCGGCTACATTCCGACCTCAGTCGGTATCGACGTCTGTGTCGAGGCTATCAACCTTGCGACAGCGGGAGGCATCTTCGTGCCGGCGAGCAGTGTCCTTTCCATGCGGCACCTGATAGATTCGGGCAGTCGCAACACGCAGCCTTTGACAGGCATGTTCACGCTCAGGCAGGCCGAGGTTGCCCAAGCGCTCCGGCGCGGCAAGGCGAACAAGATCATCGCCTACGAACTGAATCTGCGCGAAAGCACCGTGAAGGTCCACATCCGAAACATCATGAAGAAGCTGAAGGCGACCAACCGCACGGAAGTCGCCTACAAGGTCAACGATCTCCTCGCGGAAGGAACTCTGGCTGGAGAGTGACCCAGGCATAATCTGCCTGCCTTGGGTCGCGGAAGTCGAAGGGCCTTCGTCATGGGTCTTCGGCTCGATCAGCAGTTTGCCCAGTTGAGCGTAATTCGGCCTAATTGCTGCCGCGGAATCGGCCGACCAATCTGCAGTCTAAGCAGGCTCGGGAAAGGTGTGTCTGCCAACCCATCGTATGGCCTCCTCGATCGTATCGAAATTCTTGTGCTGCCCGCTCAGCAGCCCGAACCCCGTCTCGAGAAACCATTTGCCTTTCGTCGAGTAGGCCTCCTCGTCGATCTGGGTAAGGACCGCCACCAGTTGGTCGCGTTTCCACACGAGAACCCCGGCTTCTCCGCCCTCGACCGTTCCGATCCGAACTTCGCTGAACGACAATCCAGAAGGTATTTTTGCTTTGCCCATTTTGACGAATCCCTCAAATTCAAAATGGTAGTAAAAACACGTTATATTTAGTGTATTTATGCATGTTCTTGTCAAATCAAGCGATGAATACAACCTGTTTCACTTAATAAAACTTGATCCAACCTTATGCACAGGAGAATATGGGCCAACTGCTAAAGAATTTTGGTCTTCCGGAGCGTGAAAGCCTCGGCGAAATGCTCTGGTGCTCGGCATTCCATTCCGCGCAACCTCGCAAGCCCGGCGAATGTCTCGCGGTCGAACCAGTCCTTGGAGCGCTGCGTCCCGAAGTGTTCGTATAGGAGCTCGATCTTGCGCTTCAGCACGTCGGCCGTGAGCGGCACGTAGGCATTGGGCTGGCAAAGGTCACCGTCCCATTTCGGGATCTCGTACTCGAGCACTAGATGATCGCGGAAGACGTTCCAGGTCAGTTGGTTAACCTCCCGGTGGTCCTGATGGGCGTCGAACTTGGCGTGGGTTAACACCACGTCGGGATCAACCCGTGATCTTACATCCGTCAGCCACTGCTTGATCGATCGGCTATGGGCAGGGAAGTAGCTGTCTTCGAAATCCGCAACGTCGACAGTGGACGAGCTCGATCCTTCGAGGAACGCTTCGGCCGAAGCCCTGGCTTCCGCGACCCGTCGACCGCCTGCGCTCAGCACGCACCAGCGGACGTCCAGTTTGACGCCCGACGCGATCAGGCCGAGTATCGTGCCTCCCGCACCGATTTCGATGTCGTCGGAATGGGCACCAAGGCAGAGGATCGAGAGTTCCTCCCCGCGACGTGCGAGGCCAAGCCCCCTCATGATACGGCCAGCAGCACATTGCGCCTGTTTTTCTCGGCGGTGACCTTCATATTCCAGGGCATGTCGCCCTTTTCGACCATGTCTTCGAGTGATTGCCAATCGCGCAGCGTGTCCATCGAACGCCAGAACCCATCGTGCTTGTACGCCATCAGCTTGTTGTCAGCGATGAGTCGTCCGAAGGGTTCGAGAACGAGTTCCTCGCCGTCGCGCATGTAGTCGAAGATTTCGGGGCGGAATACGAAGTAGCCACCATTGATCCAGATCTCCGACGTTTCCGTCGTGCGGAACTCGCGCACGCGGCCGTCTTCCGCGATGTCGGCCAAGTGGTATGTCAGCGGCGCGTGCACGGCAAGGAAGCAGCCGATCTTGCCGCTGGCCTCGAACTTCGCGATCATATCGTCGAGGTCGACATCGGTCAGGCCGTCGGAGTAGTTGGCCAGGAACATCCTCTCGTTCCTGACGTGATCCCGCGCGGCCCAGAGGCGCTCTCCGATGTTGCGCCAGATGCCCGTGTCGAGCAGGGTAATGCTCCAGTCCTTGACGATGTCGCCAAGCAGCTTCACGTCCTGGCCACCATGCGTGACCACGCAATCGGAAAAGGTCTGTGGCCGGGTGTTCAGAAAGAAATCCTTAATGACGGTTGCCTTGTAGCCCAGGCACAAGACGAATTCGTCGTGTCCGTAATCGCTGTACCACTGCATGACGTGGCGCAGGATCGGCTGCTGGCCGAGCGGAATCATCGGCTTCGGTATGCTTTCGGAATGGTCCCGGATCCGGGTCCCGCGACCTCCGCAGAAAAGGATGACTTTCATCTTGGTAACTCCGATGAATCGATCACTGTCACGAAAGGAATTGGCACCACGAATTTCGCGCCCCAAGCGGCGACATGGTGCATCTGCTGGACGATCTCGTCCTTCAGGTTCCACGGAAGGATTAGGATGTAATCTGGCTTGGCCTTGTCGATCGCGTCGATGGGCTTGATTGGGATGTGCATGCCCGGCGTGAAGCGGCCGTGCTTATATGGATTGCGGTCCACCGTGAAATCGAGGAAGTCGGTGCCGATAGCGCAGTAGTTGAGCAGTGTGTTGCCCTTGCCAGGCGCGCCGTACCCGCAGATCCTCTTGTCTTCGTTTTTAGCCGAAATCAGGAACGCTAGGAGATCTCGCTTCGCGCGCTGCGCCTTGTAGCCGAAGGAGGTGTAGGTCGTCATTACAGTCAGCCCGTGCCTCTTTTCACGGTCGAGGAGTTCGCCGACATTGTGATCCACGGCCCAGCTGCTGCCCTCGTGGGCGAGATAAACACGCAGCGAGCCGCCATGCGTGGGCAGTTCCTCGACATCAATGAGCCGCAACCGGTGGCGGGCCGCCATCAGATCGATCGTCAGCAGCGAGAAATATGAAAAATGCTCGTGGTAGATGGTATCGAACTGGTTCTCGGCCATCAGCCGCTCAATGTGCGGGAACTCGAGAGTGATTACGCCCTCTGGCTTGAGAAGGATTTTCATTCCCGCGACGAAGTCGTTGAGGTTCGGCACCTGCGCCAGGACGTTGTTGCCAATGATGAGATCGGCGTGAAGCCCTTCGGCCGCCATTTCATTTGCCAGCCGCGCTCCAAAAAAGTCGACCCGGGTAGGCACGCCCTTCTCGACCGCAGCGCGCGCAACGTTGGCCGCCGGCTCGACGCCAAGCACGGGAACGCCGAGCGGCAGGAAGTGCTGCAGCAGGTAACCGTCGTTGCTTGCCAGTTCCACCGCAAAGCTGTGAGTTCCAAGCCCAAGCCGCTTCGTGATCGCCTCGCAATAGGCTTTCGAGTGGGCTACCCAGCTTGTCGAGAAAGAAGAGAAGTAGGCATATTCGCTGAAGATGGTCTCGGGGCTCATGTACTCCTTGAGTTGCACCAGGTAGCAGCTGTCGCAGACCAGTACTTTGAGCGGGTAATAGAGTTCCATCTGGTCGAGCTGATCGGCCCGCAGGAAGCCCTCGCAAGGAGGCGACATGCCTAGATCAACTAGCGTGTGGTACAGGCGCGATCCGCAAAGTCTGCAGCTGGCAGTCCGGCGTGCCCCGTTATGGTCGCGAACGATTTCGACAGCCTGAATGTTCATTCCGTGCTCCTGCCCCGCCGGTTTGAAAGGCGGAGACGCATTGGCCTGACCAAGAACCTTTGCCGCCGCCCTCCGCAGGGGGTGCTTCTTTTGTGACAGCGGCAGCTTAGGACGGTGCGCACGCGGGTTCGATTTGCCAATCCGTTGGGTTGCCTTAATCCTAATAGGGAAACCGTCAGGGCAGTGAAGCCGCCAAGACCCTCGATCGGGTAAGCGATCGGCCCGGCATACCGCTATCGGAGAAGCCAGCTAAGACCTAGGTAGCGCTTCCAGCCCGGGCGGGCGATGCCAACAATTGGACTGCCGGTCCTTACCCGGCAACTGGGGCTAAGGTTGACATGCAGTTTACCGAAACGGAGCTGAAGGGTGTCTGGCTGATCGAGCCGACGCCGGTGATTGACGACCGCGGTTCCTTCACCCGCCTGTTCTGCGAAAAAGAAATGGCTGATTGCGGGCTGGTGACGCGCTTTGTCCAGCACAGCCGCGCTCATTCGGTCGAAAAGGGAACCCTCCGGGGGCTGCATTATCAAGAGGAACCGTATGCCGAGATAAAGCTTGTCTCCTGTGTCCGCGGCGCGATTTTTGATGTCGTCGTGGACTTGCGCCTGAACTCGCCGACGCGCCACAGCTGGCTGAGCTTCGAGTTGACGCCCGAAAACATGAAACAGGTCTACATCCCTGCCGGGTTCGCCCACGGGCTCCAGACCCTGACGAACGACGCCGAGGTCTCGTATCTCATATCGCAGTTCTATACACCCCAGGCATCGAAAGGCGTCCGCTACAGCGACCCCGCCATTTCGATAAACTGGCCTTTGATGCCGACCGCCATGTCGGAGAAAGACAGGACGTGGCCGCTGGTCAAGAAGCCGGTCCCCTAACGAACCGAAAGACTGGAGGCGAAAGGTTCAACAGCGCTCATGGAGGCCCCTCGGCCAGGAGACCGTGATCTGACAGTAATCTCGCGGCGGCGGCCAATTCCCTGAATGGCAGACCCGAGCACTCCGCCATCGAAAGAAGCGAATGCTGTCCGTCGGCGAGATTGAGCACCCAAAGCAGGGACATCGAGGTTGCTCCCGAAGACTTCTGCCCTCCCAGGGCTGCGTAGAGGCCGCGTCTGCCGAGCTGTGGTTCGCCCTTGGGAAAAAGGTTCGAAGGCGTCCAGTCCCCTTCGACGATGTCGATCACATCCGTCAGAATCCGGAAGGAGTCTTCCAGGTGCTCCGGGCCGATGAAGTCGAGATTGTCGGCCGACGTGTGGTATTCGGGGAAGGTGCCGTGGACGCTTCGCTGAAACATGCCGACTGGAAGATTGAAGCCCGGCGAACAATATTGCCTCTCGTCATAGCCGTAAGGGGAGAAATCCATCAACTTTGCCCCTGCTTCCTGCCCGAGCACATGGGCCATGGCACGGTCGATGAAGGCGTCGCCTTGACGACTGCGCTTGTATGCCGGGCTAGCGGCATCGCCAACGCATGACAGCACCAGACCGTGGTCGATCAGATGTGTCCGGTCCTCGTTGAGCGACAGCCATGCAACGGAGCCGATCGTGCCCGGAGCGAACAGGAAGCGGTAGCTGTATCTTGTTTTCCTTGCCTTCAGGCTTCTAGCAAGGGTTGCCAGCAGGGCCAAGCCTGAACAGTTGTCGTTGGCCAGTGACGGGTGGCAGATGTGTGCCGAAAGAAGGAATTCCCGCTCCGTCTGCCCGCAGTGCAGATATTCGCCGTAAGTGAGACTGCCGTCCTTGAGTTCGGCATCGATCTCCACGCGATAGAGGCCGTCGGGCATCTTGGCGACACGTTCGTAGGCAACGCAGAAGCCCCATGCCGGGGCGTAATAGCAGGTGCGGTAGGGGATCACCTCTGGCTGTTCAGGCAGCGTATGGATGTGCGGCCGCAGTTCGTCGAGCGGCAGGACTCCCTTGAAGGGTACGCTGTAGTTGACGACGTGCAAGTTGGAGTCGGCGAAATCCACGACCGTTTTCCCGTCCGGGCCGGTGATGCTCGCCGAGCGGATGTTCCACTCCCTCGGAACAGTCCAGTCGAGCACCTGCGTCCCGGTGGGCACTTCGTGCCTTTCCAAATCAACGTGTCCCGATAGGATATCCAGCGTTTGTCGCACCCCGTCTCCGGTGATGCTCCTGCAGATCGGAAAGAGACGTTCGACCAAGGCATAGATTTCCTGGCCGACGCCGATAGAAGACCACGGCGGCCCGAGTCCGTAGGGGTTCAGGTGTTCCATTCCGATTACTCGGCTGCGACATCGAGCGTTGTCGAACGTTCAGCGACCCGCATGCGCCCGACTAAAAGTCCGTTGGCCAAAAGGTACCGGATATGGTCGATGCGCTGGAAGCGGGGCCCCTCGAATTCCTCGAGAGTAACATTCGACTTGCGGTAAGCTTGGTAAAGCTGCTCGGCACCCTTACGCGCATCCCATTGCGGTTTGAAGGCAGGCAGGGTACGCGCAATTTTGTCGAAGCTGACGCGATAGGATCGTTTGTCGGGTCCAGCATCGGACGCGAATTCGAGTCGGCAGCCCGGCACGACCTCGGCGACGATCTTGGCTATATCGCGGATCCTGTAATTGTGATCCGTCTGACCCACATTGAAGGCTTCGTTGTGAATGACCTCGCGCGGTGCTTCCAGTCCGGCAATAAACGCCCTGGAAATATCCTCGATGTGGACGATCGGCCGCCACGGTGTCCCGTCGGATTTCAGGAGGATCACCCCTCTGGTAACGGCCCAGGCGACAAGATTGTTCAGCACAATGTCGAAGCGGAGCCGGGGCGACAGCCCGTAGGCCGTGGCGGGCCGGAAATAGATCGGAGAGAAGCTGCTGTCGGCCAGTTCGGAAATATTCCGTTCGGAAAGCACCTTGGACCAGCCGTAGGGCGTAACCGGGTTGAGCTCGCCCGTTTCGTCGACCATTTCGTCGCCCGCCTGTCCGTAATTGCTGCACGATGACGCGAAGAGGAAGCGCGACACGCCCGCCTTCTTGGCCGCCTTCGCGAAGCGGACGCTACCCTTGTGATTGATCTCGTAGGTGATGTCCGGATCGAAGTCGGACAGCGGGTCGTTGGAAAGAGCCGCCAGGTGAATGACGGCGTCGAATCCTTCGAGGTCGCGCGCTTGCACGTCCCTGACGTCCTTTTGGATGGACGGGACGGAAGCCTGCTCTCCTCCCCAAGCAAAGGTGCAGCGCCGGTACAGATCGCTATCGTAGCCCGTCACCGAATGTCCTGCGCGGAGCAGCATCGGCACCATCACCGAGCCGATATAGCCTTGATGGCCGGTTACCATGACTTTCATCGCACACCTCTTCTCGGGCGGATATGATCACGCAGAGGCTACGTGGGCTGAGAGGAGTGGGGGAGAACGCCAATGGGCGATCAGGATGCCCCGTTGGACGAAGCCTTACAGTCGGCTACCTCTTTCGGGCGGTGAGCCCCTAGTCCTTTCGACGCTTTCTGTCAAAGGATGGTCGAGAGCAGGAATCCGTCCTTGGACGTCGAGGCTCTCCCTGAATTTTCGACGCTGTTGCGGACCCTGCGTGCATGTTCTTTGCCGATGCGCCACTGCCTGATCAAGATTTCGACATCGAAGCTTTCGACGTCTGACGGAACCCATCTGACCGGGCAATTGGTCGTTCTTCAGCGCATAGCCCAGTGCTATCACGGGCTTTCCCGCCATCAGGGCGGCCACAATACTGGAAGCGGGTCGCCACCACGAGATCGGTCAGGGCGAATTGGCCGAAGACGTCGCGCAGGGAATGGACGGGTGGGCACGAAAGCCGTTGGGTATCAAGTTTCGCCCAGGACCGCCTCGACCGCGGGAGTATCGCCTTCGTCGCCTGTGCGAAAGCGGACATTTTAGCCGCTGGCCAGGAGGTAGGCGACGAATATCGCTACTTTGGCAAATAAGATTCAGAGATGCCCTGCCCGCGCTCCTCGAAACCGCACCAGCCGCCGTAGTTCATTACGCCGACACCGACCGTGAGCAGGTGTGAAGGGTCGGCGTTGGCGGATTGTGGAACGCGCAGCGTGAAAGCGAGATCGGGATCCATCGACTCCCGGCTGGTGTCGACGCCGACGTTTCCATGAATTCCCTCGAGCCCGTGTCTCTGTAGCTCCGATGCGGGCCGCGCTTGTTATCAGCCATCGGCTGAGGTGGTGTCCAGCCGGCGCAGCACTACACTGACAAGGACAATACGCGTTCCCACGAGACACGCCGCCAGGCACCAGCTGAAGACATCGAAAGGCATGCCCATCGGGCGGTCGCCGAAATCATCAAGCATTCCCGTTGCGGGCACGACCATGACTCCCGCCTTGGCGATGCGCTGGGCTGCATGGGGGAATCGATGGTCTTGCGCGGGATTTCAGGAAAATGCCGTCGAGAAGGCGTGCGGTCCCCTCTGGTTTCGCGATCCGGATCGGGACTGTCTTGATGCCGAAGCTTTCGGCTAGCACTTCGGGGGGCTGGCAGATGCAGAAGCGCGCCGCGCGTCGGGTCACTTCGCCCTGAGGAACAAAAGCATGGATTCGAGCGAGCCATCACTGCCAAGGTTGCCGCAGCCGAACAAGCCGAAGATGGCGACGTCCGGTTTCCCTGCCGCCGGCGGTTTCCTGCTGCCTGGCTTTGCGGGGGGGGCGTTGGCCCACGACCTTCCGGCTCACGTGCGCTCATTGGCTCTGCTCACCCGGGGTTCGACAGCGTGTAGGTTTCGCGGATGACCGCGTGGCTGGATTTGAACTCCGATGAGTTGATGATTCCGAAGGCCACGGCTTCGCGCGTCATGGATCCCTCGCCCAACGGTCGGGCATAAGTTTCGAGCCCCGAACCGTCCGCGGGACGGTTCAGAAGCAGCAGAAACAGAAAACTGATATAGGCGCGGTCCGTCAGGCCAATCGTGGCAAACTTGGTTTCGAACTCGTCTGAGTGCATCATATGTATGATCATGTCTGCGAGTTTGGTGTCTCCACTTTCAAGCGCCGCAGACCACTGATCCAGGCTCGCCGCGTCGCCCTCGTGGCCAAGGATGAGGCAGTAGGCGAAGCGTGCCTGCCGAACGTGCATGGACTCGCCTGTGGCCGCGATCTCGGTATCGCACTTCCGATGCGGCTTGGGCACTGGTCGCGGGCCGCGGGTGAGGTCACGCACCGTCTCGTAGGCAGGCTTCGGCTCGCCGGCCGTCCATTTGCCATCGGAGGCAGCGGCGAGCCTCACCAATCCCATATTAGCCTCGAAGCTCGGCGCCCAGTAGGTTTCGTCGAACAGTTCGTAGATATGCGCGGCCTCGACGTCGTACTTCTCATTGAGTTCGAGAAGCCGTGTCATTGCATTCTTGATCCCATCCGCCTGCTGCCGCTCGCTGCGCTGACTTCCATAAGGATTGTTGAATTCGGTGACCCAGATCGGCTTGCCATAACCAGAAATTTCGAGGAAAGCCCATTCTGGGTCTTCGCCGTACATGTGCCAGACCGAGATGTCCCAGGCGATCCCGTCCCGCTTCATCCGCGCGAACGCACCGGTGTGGCCCCATCCGGCAGTGCCCATCGCCTTCCTGATGCCCGGATCGACCTCGGTCATGCCGTCAGACAGTCCCTTGAGGGCGGCGCTCACCTTCACCCACCGCGGGCCGTAGTAATCGAGCTCTCCCGTTCCTCCGGCAGGTCCCCATTTACACGAATATTTCGAGCCGTCGTCGCGATTTTCGCACGGCTTGAGGATGGCGTAGTTCTCCATCTCATTGCCGAGTTCCCAGACGCGGATGTCGTTCTTGAACCTGGTGCCAAGGGTGACCGCCAGTTTCCGGGTCTTCCCGTAGAGCTCGTCCGGGCTGTCCTTTTCCAGATCGATGGCCGCGGGGGTGATGACGGGCAGGATCTCGATCCCTCGCGCCTTTCCGGCGTCGACAAGGTGGCCAAGGATATCCGCGTCATCCTCGCCCGTGACGTTGACCCGGTATGATTTTAGGCCGAGATCCTTGATAAAATCGAGCTGCCTTTCGATCGGGATCCCCGGATAAGATATTACCGGATGGCCGTTGACGCCCCACAGGACGTCGGCGGATGCCGGCGCGGTTAGTGCCAGCAGGCACGCCATAGCTTTTGCGTAACGAATTAACATGGCAACCGGACCTCCTTGCCCTGACTTGAGACCGGGATATTCGAGGACTTTGCTTGGGTCAGGCAATTCGCACATACGGTTGAGTAATGGCCCGCGCTACCCCTTTCGGGGGTCGTCTCCTAACCGTCGCTGCTTTGGCAGCCAGCCAGAATCCCTGTGCAGCAGGGTGGCTCGGAAGGGCGAGACTCTACAGGACTTCGGGTCCTGGTTCCTCCGCGCCCCTCTCCAGGGCGTAACCGACAGCAGGCCAAAAACCAGCAACCAGTCGTCATTTGCAATTGACCGCGACCGCAAGAACAGATGGCCCTTGCCGTCCTCTGCAAGCTCAGCTTGTCTTTGTCAGCGGGCAATCGGCTGAGACGTATCCCCGTTATGGTCTCCCACTCCGTGGAGCGAGGGAACCGGTCAGGGGCGCATTGCCTGGTCATATGATTTCGCCATGCAACAAAAAAGGTGGCCGAGCCTGGAGCTTGGGCAGCGAAGATACAATGCATCCCTCAGGATCACCCGGTTGTCTGTTACACCCTTAGGTGGTTGCTCCTTCAACATATTGGGCGGCATGACCTCCGTCCTCAATTGTTAGAATATCCCCGCGGGCGCAGCGCCCGCCTGCTGGGAAGAGGGATAAGAATGCCTTCGGTAAAACGTGCATCCCTCATGAGCACGGGTGAACGCTACGTCGTGCTCGTTACGAATTTTGTCACTGCAGCCGTAGTCTCCCGAATATTGACACCTGAAGAAATCGGGCTGTCGGTGATCGGCATGGCCATCCCGGCGATTGTCTGTCCGCCAGGGAGTTCTCCAGTTCTAACTTCCTCATCCGCGTGACGAACTGAGCCGCGAGGCTTCGGCTTCGCCCTTTCGTTCGAGCATGCATTCGGGGGGATTGTTGGCTCTGGGGGGTGCGCAACAGCATTGATTCTCGCCCGACATCCGCTCTTTGACGAGACAATGAAGACCATCCGGTATTCCGGCGAGCCAAGCTCAACCCGCGAATGAATCTTGCGCATAGGAGGATCTATTGGCTTCTTCGGCAACACAAGGCTCTGCGATCGTCCTCATTTGTAACGAGAACTACCTCCTGCCCACCTTCTCCACGGCTCTTTCGGCTGACCGCCATACAGCGACTAATGTTCCGGTCTATATATTCGTGGTCAATTCCGATCCCGGATGGGCCAGCCAGTTCGACCGTGCGGTGGCGGGCACCAAGATCAGGATAGTGGCGGTTCAGCTGCCGCAGCTCGAGGAAGCAGCTCGGTTCCACCGCGACAGATACCTGCCCCCGATCACACTGGCGCGGTTTTGGCTCGACGGGTTGCTCGACCAGGAGATAGACAGGTTTTTCTACATCGACGGAGACACGATGGTCGACGCAGAGTTGGATAGCCTCTTGGCTATGAGGCCTCCCCCTGGAAGGATCATGGCGGCCCCGGACGTAATCCGTATGTTCATGGACGAGAAGAGCCGGGGCAAAAAACGCGACCTCGCCTATCTTAACGGCCTGGGCTGCGACGCGGACAGCTACTTCAATGCGGGGGTGATATACACGTCGCGCGAGGCTTGGAACAGCATCGTTCCGCAGGCACTGGAATTTCTAGTCGAGCATCCCGAACTCTGCCGCTCCTCAGATCAGAGCGCGCTGAATCACGCCGCCCGCGGCCGCGTTGCCATGCTGCCGCTCACGTACAACTACCAAAGCGAGCACATGATGATCCTCGATCCGCGCAGGAACGGGTTCGCCCCGGTCGTTTGGCACTTCACGGGCGGGCCCAAGCCGTGGGATAGGTCGGGGTGGCCTTGGGGCGAGTATTTCAACCGGTTCTACCGGATGGCAGTGCTGCAGCTCATGGACTGCCATGTGAAGCCGCCGAAGCCGCCTGAGGCCCAGGTGCGCGCGGGGGTTTCGCACAGGCGGCGGACAAAAAACAGGCTCAACTGGGTCTACCCATGGCGCAAGATCACGAGGAAGGGAAAGATCCTGCGACTTCTGTCTGCCGGATCCCTTTGAAGCGCATCGAGTCTCGCAAGATTCTCGCAAGATTCTCGCGGCGTGTTTCAAGTCTTTGTTTGTGCAATGCTTGCGGTTTGCACCCTGGTCCGCTGCACCTAGCACTCGGTCCCCACTCCAGGTTTGGGCGCAAGGAGAGGCACAAATCCTTGATGTCGAAGATGCTCTGCCGACCGAGTTGACCGCTGCGGAGCCGCCGCTTGGACAATTGGACACCTCGAACTACCGGCGTTTCCAGAGTGGGTGGTGCGACAATGAGGTTGCGAACAGCCTGGCGCGCGGCGGGGGCTGGATTTCGGTCGTTGGGACTGATGCTGGTTGCCGATTTCGGCATCGCGGCGGCGTTTTCCGCCGCTCTCGCCGTCAGGCGAACGCAGTTCGCCCTTGGTGCCAGACGAAGCGGGTGAGATTGTAGGCGAGGTTGGCCATGCCGATCTTGGTGCAAGCGCGAGCGATGCCGATCGTGCGGACAAACAGGCCCATGCGGGATTTCTGCTGCGCGAAGACGTGCTCGACGAAAGCGCGGATCTTTGAGCGCCGGCCATTGGCCCGTGCCATCGCCTCGCTCATCGGCCGGCCTTTCGTCGAGCCGGTGTTGTTCTTGTCCAGCACGTTGCGAAGCTGCGCCCCGTCCCAAGCCGAGGCGCCGGTGACGTTCCAGCCGCGGATGAAGCCGTGGGGGCGATCGATCGAGGCATGGTTTTTGTAGCCGAAGGCGGGAACGGCGATATCGCGCTGCTTCGTCTTTCCCTCCTCATCGGCCTTGGCCTTCGAGAACTTCGCGCGTCCCGGTCCTTCTGGCGCAGCTTGGCTGGTTTCTTCTGCCACTCGTCCGGCACCTTTCCTGCCTTGATGTCAGCCTTTTCAGCATCGGAATTGCGTTGCTTCGGCGCCACCACGATCGTGGCATCCACGATCTGGCCACCCATCGCCAGATAACCGGCCTTGGTGAGGTGCTTGTCAAAACGGGCGAACAGGTTGTCCACCGCCCCGGGCCTGCGTGAGGTGCTCCCTAAACAATCAGATCGTCTTGGCGTCGGGCACCTTGTCGCCGAGCCCCAACCCGAGGAAACGCATGAAGGAAAGCCGGTCTTGGATCTGAAACTCGGTCTGATCGTCCGAGAGACTGTAGAGCCCCTGCAGAACCAGGACCTTGAACATCATGACCGCATCAAAGGGCAGCCGGCCGCCTTTGGCGCCATCGGAGCGCTTCAGCGCCTTGGCCAGCGGTTTCCGGAAAACCTCCCAAGGCACCACCGCGTTCAGCTTCTCCAGTGGATCGCCGGCCGCGCTCAGCCGGACATAACGCTCGTCAATGTCCCAGAATCCAGCCTTGGCCTCGCGTGACGGACTGCCCGGCGCGAGAATGTCGTCGAGCAACGTATCATAAAGTAATCTGCTCGCGTCTTGATACAGACGGGTATGAAAAGAAGAAGATTGATAATTCGGCACCCGTACTGATGTTCGGAATGACTACATCGACGCTGGGCACGTTTGCCAACTTTGCGATGATGTTGCCAGCGTGTCCACGTCGGCGCAGCAGACCACCCCCATTGCTTCTTATTCGCCCGCTATTCAAGTCACAGCCTGCAAATCCAGCAGGGGGCTCTCGGCAACTCTGCGCTCTTCTCGGGCTAGCGTCCACTCAGTCAAAAGTGGAAGGTAGCTACCGCTAATTTGGGGCCGGCTATTGGAATTTCGGGATGGTATAGTTTGGCGCTGGGCAAATGACATAGGTTCCAGAGCGCTGTGAACGGGAGTGATACATGTCCCTGAGGGTCGGAGACTGGGTGGAGGTGCGGTCCAAGGAAGAAATCCTTCTTACACTCGACAAGAATGGTCGCCTTGAGAAGCTTCCTTTTATGCCACAAATGTTTCGATATTGTGGTCTCCGCTTTCGTGTTTATAAGCGCGCGCACAAGACATGTGACACGATCAACGGTGCTGGCGGTCGTAAGTTATCGGGCGTCATCCATCTTGAAAACCTGAGGTGCGACGGCAACGCGTTTGGAGGCTGCCAGGCGGCGTGCCTGGTTTTCTGGAAGGAGGGATGGCTTAAGCCTGTGGCCTCGCCGTCCTCGAATGGAGCTGTCTCGTTTCCGACTAAGATGGCGGACGGAAAGGGTTGCACAGAAGGGGATGTGCTGGCTGGCGCGCGCGCCAAGAATCAGCCTTTGTCGGGTGGTCCGAGATACTCATGCCAAGCCACAGAACTTCTGGAGGCGACTACCCCTCTTCGTTGGTGGGATGTTCGCCAATACGCGGAAGACTACGCATCGGGAAATGCCGGCGCATCGCGCCTCTTCGCCGGGTTCGTCTACGCAACGATATTCAGCTACTATCATTACACGCGCCGTTTAGGCCTCACCAGGTTATCCGTGGGTGTCAGCTGGGTTTATGACAAGGTGCAGCGCCTCTACGGTGGTGTTCCTTTCCCGCGACATCGGGGATCAATTCCTGCCGGCCAGCCAGTTCCGACTGTCAAGCTTGATCTCCAACCCGGCGAGTTGATCAGGGTTAGATCTTATGAAGAAATACTCGCGACCTTAGATACCGACAACAAGAGCCGGGGTCTTACTTTCGATGCGGAGATGGTTCCCTATTGTGGCCACATCTTCAAAGTCAGATCACGCGTGACAACGTTCGTTAATGAACAGACCGGACTTATTAACAGGCTTAGAGGGCCGGCCGTTATCTTGGAGAAAGCCTGGTGCAATTCGCGGTATAGCGGTTGCCGGATGCAGTGCCCGAGAGCCATCTATCCTTGGTGGCGGGAGATATGGCTCGAGAGGACTTCTGGCGACCCGCCTGATCAGAAAAGGCATGCCCAGGCCGCTCAAACGGAGACACGCGCGCATGCAGCCAGTGATACATGACCGACAAGGCCCTGACTGCGAAAGGCGAGCGTCGGAATATCAAGAGCGAAGCCATTCAAAGTGGCGTCGTCAGGATGGTGAGCCAGGGCGCGAACCTGATGCTCAAGGTGGGCTACATTGCTATACTGGCACGCCTGCTCAGCCCTAATGATTTTGGTCTGGTCGCCATGGTGGTGGCACTCACAGGCGTTTTCGATGTCTTCACCAGCGCCGGGCTTTCCTCCGCGACTATCCAAAAGCATGAGATTTCGTTTGAGGAGGTCTCGGCACTGTTCTGGATCAATATACTGGTCGGGATCCTTCTGACGCTGCTCTGCGCTGCGAGTGCCTACCCCATCTCCGCCTTCTACCATGAGCCGCGCGTGCTCTGGATCACAATCGCGATCGCTCCAGGTTTCCTGCTTAACGCGGCCGGCGTGCAGCATGCCGCTCTGCTGGAGCGCAGTCTTCGTTATGTCACCCTGAGCGGAATCGACACGGGCGCCCTGTGCCTGGGCATTGTGGCCGGTGCGCTGCTGGCGTTCCGTGGCTACGGTCCCTGGGCACTGATCGCCCCGATACTTATCTCACCGGCGATCAACAGTCTGGGCTGCTGGATCGCCACTGGATGGATTCCTGGACTGCCTCGGCGCG
Source organism: Mesorhizobium sp. M0768 (assembly GCF_040320195.1). Lineage (NCBI taxonomy): Bacteria > Pseudomonadati > Pseudomonadota > Alphaproteobacteria > Hyphomicrobiales > Phyllobacteriaceae > Mesorhizobium > Mesorhizobium sp. M0768. The sequence continues at coordinate 78,747 of NZ_JAMYPD010000017.1, forward strand.
GCGCCAATATCCGCTCGCTCTTGCATTTCGGTGGAATCGTCACGCTGAACGGCCTCGTCGTCTATATTGGCTACAATGCCGAGAAAGTTCTTCTTGGCCGGTTCTGGGGCGCTGGATCACTCGGATTGTATACCCGGGCCTTCCAGCTGATTGGCATTCCCACGGCGACCATCAATAACGCCGTCGGGGCGGTACTGTTCTCAGCGTTGTCGCGGATGCAGAACGATCCCGCGCGGTTACGGAACTTCTACCTCAAAGGATATTCGATCCTCATCGCGGCGACGGTACCCATCACAATGTTCTCGTTCCTGTTCGCACATGAGATCGTCACCGTAGTGCTGGGCTCGCAATGGACGGAAGCGGCGACTATCTTCCGGCTGCTCACCCCTACCATCTTGGTGTTCGGGATCATCAACCCGACATATTGGCTGCTTATCTCGACCGGTAGGCAGAAGCGCAGCCTGTATCTCGCCTTTGCCATCGCGCCTCTCGTCATCGTTTCCTACTGCATCGGGATTTCCTTCGGCCCCGAGGGCGTGGCCCTGAGCTACTCGACGGCGCTGCTGCTCTGGCTCTATCCCCACCTGGCGTGGAGCCTGCATCGTACGCCGGTTTCAGTTGGGGATCTGTTGCGGACGATCGTGAGGCCGTGGACGTCCGGTATCGTGGCCTCGGCGGGTGCGCTGGCGGTGCAGCGCTATCTCGGCCCGGAGGTTCCTTCGCTTCTGCGACTCCTGGCGGGAGGTGTGGTCCTGACCAGTATCTACACGTTCGTCTTGCTGTTCGTCTTGGGGCAGTTCAAGCTGTTCCAGGATGTGCTGCTGAGCTTCCGGCGCGAAGCGGGGGCCGGTGCTTGAAAGCTGGCCCGCGCGCTATCCCTCGGTCGCCCGGCATCATCCACTAGCGATGATGCGGTTTTGTGCGGCGAAGAACGCGATGACCGAGCGATGGCAAAACCCCCATTTGGTTGAATGGCTGCTCCAGTCAGAGATGGACCGCTGCGACTATGGTATGCCTCGACCCCCGGCGCCTGAATTGCTCCGTACTGGATCTGATGAGTCGTAGCATGCGGTGAGAGCCTCAGCTGTTAGCGGAGGGAACTAGGGCATTGAATTCATTCCCACCGATCGCACCGCACCCGCGTCTCGAGATCAACATAACAGAACAGCTCGCCAGACCATTCGTCCGCCGCGCATACTTCGCTCTTCGAATCTCTCCCGAGACACTGAATGACACTCACAGCCTCGCTGCGAGCCATTTGTTCAACAGCTACTAGCTAAAAATTTTCAGACCGGAACTTGCCTTCATCAATTTCAGGGCCGGTTGGAAGACGCCGGGTTCGTTTCCAGCTTGCATAGGACATTAGCTCAATTATCGATCTGGCCCAATCTGCAGCGCTCGGAGTGACTCGCCGCTCTTTCAGGTCCCTCAAAAGCTCTAGAGCGGCGTCCCACCGGCCCATTAGTGTCCATTTTATAGCTGAGCGCATCATTCTGGAGCGCATATATTCCTTTTTTCTTCGAAAGGTCGGCTCGTCCCAGCATCGGAGACCAAATGTGCACAAAAGATCAAACCCCTCAACCAAGGTTTTTAGCCGATTCGCACCAAGCTCCTGGCTTGTGAGCGAATTCAGGTGCCAACGCGTCCAGACGAGGGGGTCATGCAAATAGGCGATCTTGCTACACAGTGAAATGCGGGCGACCGCGGCAAAGTCAAAATGAACGGGGGCATCCTTGAAAAATTCGGCGCTTTGAGTGTCCTGATGGAACCGAACAAACAGATGGTGATAGGGTAACCAATTGATGCTTCCATCTAGCATCTTGCCCACAATCTCAATCCCGTCAAAGACGCTCTGGTCTGAACGCAAATTCGCGCGGTGCACTTTGTCCATGAAGACATCATCGCAAAGGACGACCCCAATTCTATCGTCAGATTCCGCGACCGCCACGAAGCGCGAGATACAATCACTTCGCATCAGGTCATCGGCGCAGAGAAATTTCACATAAGACGTCTCGGCTGGAACAGCGCACAGCGCCTTGGTCCAATTTTCCCGCACGGGAAGTAAGTTTCCGTTGCGGAAAGTGATTAACTCGACGCGTTGGGAGCGAAATCGATCGATGATTTCTGGCGTATTGTCCGTGCTACAGTTGTCAACTATTACATGTATGAGTCTGTCATAGGTTTGCTGTTGAACGGACTGCATCGCGGCTTCGAGATAGGCGCCCCCATTGTAAACAGGCGTCACCACAGCAACCAGGGGTCGACCCGACGCACCGCCGTTTTTCACGCCACAACCTTCTGCCAGTCACCATACGAAACCCACAATTCGGGTCCCCAAACTGCGAGCACAAAATGAGCTTCGTTGCGGTAAACCGAACCCAGGCTTGGGTTTCCTGGCTCGTTTTGCCCAACACTCAAGCCGGTCAACTGCCGAACTCCCCGAAATCGGCGTCGACCTGAATCATCAGTTCGAGGTATTTCCACGCGATCCACCGCCAGGAATAACTGTTCGCCCTGGCGTACCCCTTCGTGACCAATCGCTGCCGTAAATCTGGGGCGAGCATCAGCAGGCGGACGGTTTCGGCCCACGAATCGACGTCGTCGGGATCAGCGTAGAGAGCGGCATCCTCACAGATTTCGGGAAGACACGGCGAGGTCGAGGCCACCACCGGACAGCCTGACGCCATCGCTTCGACGACGGGTAGCCCGAAACCCTCGATCCGTGACGGGAACAGAAAGCACAGGGCGCCTTCGAGCGCCTTCTTGAAGTCGTCGTCTCCTATGCGGCCAAGGAGGACGATGTTCCCGGGCAGTTCCGGAACGTAGCGCAGGACGGTGGTCTCGTCGACATCGCCTGGCATCCAGAGATCGAGACCCATCTCATCGAGCAGCGGGGCCAGCCTGGCGAGAAGCCCCATGTTCTTGTATTCCTGGTCCCGCCTGCCGAGGCAGAGGACATATGGCCTGCTGCGATCGACAACCAGTGAGGATCTCGCTGTATCCCATCTCTTTGCATGCTCGCTGCCGTTGTATGTGACGACGATGTTTTCCGCCGGCGCGATCCCGAATTTGACAAGATGGCTGCGCGAGAGTTGCGAGACCGTCGTAATGCGGGCGGCTCGCCTGCCAAGTGCCGGCAAGATCAGTCGGTGCGCCCATCTGAAACCCCGCCCGTAGCTCGACGGCATGAGCCTGGTGTGCATGTCATGGATGCACGCGATCTGACGCTTCAGTACGACGGGAGCGAGATTGCAGAAGCTCAGCAATCCTCCGGGCACGTGCCAGGGCAACTGCGCCTGCACCCAGAATTGGGGAAGTCGCGGCAAGTTGAATTCGGGAACGACTCGGGTGGAGATGGCGTTGAGGCGGAAAGGTTCGGAAAGCGGACGCGGCACCACGAGATCGATCTCCAGATCGCGACCAAGCGGGTGTCCTTCCGAAATGAGCGCGTCGAGAGCCATGGTCACCTCGCTGGCGTAGCGGGCTATTCCGGTCGCCCTGAGCGTGGTGAAGTCGCCGTTTATCGTCCAACGCCGCCTCGCAGTTTCGCTGTCCGCCCACGTCCGGCCGGGGTGCCCGACCAGATATTCGGGATCTTCGGCAAGCGATCTCGCCAGCACTGTGTCGGCGCTGTTTCTGTTCACCTGTTTGGGCCGTCTTGGTGGCCACTTTGTCGTATCGGTTTCGAGATTGCCCATGTCGCTCCCCCGCCCTTTCGGCGTCGCGAGCCAGACTAGCATTCTCGAGGGTGCAAGGGTCCTCAGACGTTTGAGGTAGGCACACTATCCCCTCGCCTATCTGGATGATTCCCGGTCAGCCCCGATGACCCAATGGCCGTGATGACCGCCCGTCTTCGCGGCTGCACACTGAGGGTAAAAAAGGGGAACACATGGCACGGCGTTGGACGATAAATGGGCGTTTTCTTTCCCAACCGACGACAGGCGTCCAGCGCTATGCGCGCGAGGTCGTCCGTTCGCTCGACGCTTTGATCGCGGAACAGGAGCCTCTCGCCCGCGGTCTCGAAGTCGGACTGCATTGTCCGCCGGGGTCGGGCGACATCCCCCTCGTTTCCATCGAACGCCGCGAGATCGGCAGCAGGAGGGGGCATGTCTGGGAGCAGGTGCAGCTCCCGTCCTCGCTAGACGGCAGCGGACTGCTCAGCCTCTGCAACACCGGACCGCTGCTGTCCCACAAGCACATCGTCTGCATTCATGACGCAAACGTCTGGAACGCTCCGCAGAGCTATTCCATCGCGTTTAGAATAGTTTACAAGAATCTGTTGCCATGCCTCGGTAAGACGGCGCGGGGTATTTCGACGGTTTCCGATTACTCGTTGGGCGAACTGGTCCGCCGCCGCATCATCCGGGAGCAACAGGCTTTCGTAGCGCCAAACGGCCACGAGCATGCTTTGCGGTGGAAGCCTGAACACTCGGCAGAGACACGCCTGGCGGCCTCGCGGGAAACCATCGTTATGATCGGCAGTGCCGCACCCCACAAGAATGTGGAGCTCATCCTGAACATGGCTGACCATCTTGGCGAGGCCGGACTCAGCATCGCGATTGTCGGGATGTCGGATTCCCGTGTTTTTAGATCACCATCAGCCCGAGCCGAAGCCCGAAACATCCACTGGCTCGGGCGCATTTCCGATGGCGAGTTGGCGGCCCTCCTGAGGGACTCACTGTGTCTAGCTTTCCCCTCCCTTTCAGAGGGCTTCGGCCTCCCGGTCCTCGAGGCGATGGCGGTCGGCTGCCCTGTGGTGGTTTCCGACCGCGCCAGCCTGCCGGAAGTCTGCGGGAGCGCAGCCCTGTTTGCACCTCCCGACGACCCGGAAGCATGGTTCGAAAGCTTCGTGCAGCTTCACAGTTCTCAGGCCTTGCGACTTCAGTTGATAGGCAAGGGCAAGGCCAGAGCCTCGGCATACAGTTGGAGGGCTACGGCCTTACGCTATCTCGAGGTAATGGCTGCCGCCGACGGTATCGATACGGAAACGAGGGTCGTCAGAGCGCGCGAACTTACATGATCTGGTGAAGTGCCTGGACAGCCCCGAGCGATTCCAGGATCGCGCGGTCGAAGTTCTCTTCGGAGAAGCGTCCTGCATTCCTGGCGCAGGCGCGGGACGTGATGGCATAGCTGTTCTCTTCGAACCATTCGACTGCCTCCTTGAGGTGATCGACAGTTTGAGCCTTGAACAGCACTCCTGTCGGTTCGAGGGATGATCCAAGGCGCTGCACGATGTCTGCCGCCCCGCCGCGGCCGAAGGCAATCAGTGGCGTTCCGCAGGCCTGTGCCTCGGCCAGCGCTATGCCGAAATCCTCGCAGCCCGCAAAGACCATGGCCTTTGCCCGCGCCAAGCTGTCCACATAGTCTTTCCGAGGCAGATAACCCGAGAAGGTGACGTTCGGGCCGGCAAGCGCTCGCAGACTGGATGATTGCTGCCCTTCGCCAACGATGACTAGCCGCCGCGACGGCATTTCGTTGAAGGCCCGGATGACGAGGTCAGTGCGCTTGTAAGGGGCGAGGAAGGACGCCGAAACGTAGTAGTCGTCCTTGTCCTCCACACAGGGCAGTTCTCCCAGAGCGACCGGCGGGAAAACGACGCGTGCCTGGCGCCCATAAATGTGCTGGATTCGGGAGCGGACGTAATTCGAATTCGCCAGCATCAGATCCGGGCCGTGCGCGGTTCTCGTGTCCCATGTCCTCAGCCGATGGAGCATGTACCGATAGAGCATTCCCTTGGGACCGAAACCAAGCCGCCCTTGCTGAAGATAAGAAAACTGCTCGTCCCAGGCGTAGCGGACGGGGCTGTGCACATAACAAAGGTGCGGTTGGTCCGGCCTGGTGATCACGCCGCGCGAAAATGCTGCCGACGACGAGATCACTGCGTCGTAACCTGTCACATCGAACTGTTCGATCAGGAAAGGACAAAAGAAGAAGAGAGACCTATAGAATTTGTGCACCATCGGTATGCGGTTGGCTGCGGACGTATGGAATTCTACGTCGCGGAAATATTTCTCCTTTATATCGGCTGGCAAGAAATCGAACAGCGTGAAGACTTCGGCATTAGGAAACTGCTTGCAAATTTGCGCCAGAACCCGTTCACCTCCCCGGAAATTCGGGCACCAGTCATGAACGACCGCGATCTTCGCGTACCTGTCGACGCCAAGCCCCGGCCCGGCGGGCAACTCCTCGATGGGCACGTTGACCTTGGCCGTGATGGCCAAATCGGAAGAGCGTTCGTGGAGCATGGTTCCCCTAGCCTCAGCAGGCCAGCAGTTTCCATTCCGTGTTATGGCTCCGGCAAGTTGTCCGATCGGTTACAGGCTGATCCGGGTGCATGCCTACCTAATACATTTGGCTGTGGGCATTCACCCGCAGTACTCACAAAGCCTGTGTCCGGAGGTAGGCCAAGCTCCTGCCGTCTCCTTTTATGCAGGCTGTCTCGGTCCTCTCGTCGGCTTACGGTCCGCTGGAACCGAAACGGGATCCAGCATGAGACTCACCGTAATCATCCCGACTCTTGGCCGCAGCGGACAGGTCGCGCGCCTGCTCAGATATTTGGGTGGCCAGACGAGACTTCCCGACGAGGTGATAGTGTCGGCGCCCGACGCCGCGCATGTCGAGCTGCCGGAAAGCTGTCCTTTCCTTTTGTCGCTCGTTTTCGGGCCGATAGGATCGTCTGCCCAGCGGAACACGGCTCTTGTACCTTCCCTGGAGCGCTTCGATATCATCACATTCTTCGACGACGATTTCGTTCCGTCCGCCGAATACCTGGAGCAGGTCGAGAAAGCTTTCGTGGAAAATGACGGATGGGCGGTGGTGATGGGCATAGTCGTAAAGGACGGGGCCACCAACGCGGGACTCACCTGGGAAGATGCTGAAGCCGTCCTGCGGGCAAGCGAGGGCAAAAAACATGATGGACCATCGGTGGTCGATCATGTCGGTGCATACGGATGTAACATGTCCCTCCGTTCTTCCTTGGTGGGCGGTTTGCGCTTCGACGAGCGCCTCGTCTTGTACGGCTGGCAGGAAGACATCGACTTCACCAGCCAAATGAGATCCAAAGGCCGAGTGGTCTGCGTGACTTCAATCAGGGGCGTCCATCTCGGCATCAAGACAGGGCGTGTCAGCGGAGAGCGGTTCGGATACTCCCAGGTTGCGAATGCGATCTACCTGATCAAGAAGGGGACTGTTCCGGCCTCTTTCGCGCTTCCGCTGATGTTCAGGAACATAGCGGCCAACCTCGCAAAGAGCCTGTGGCCTGAGCCGTTTGTCGATCGGAGGGGCAGGCTCAGGGGCAACATGCTCGCGATCCGTCACGTGGCCACAGGACGGATCGAACCCGAATACATCTTGAAAATCTGATGTGGGGAAGACAATGCGAAAATGGCTGGTCAGGGTGGTGGCGGCTTCACACGTGGCCGCGGCCTGGCCCTTGCCGACGATGGCTGCCGAGTATCTCCTGGGACCTCAGGATAAGGTCAGGCTCAAAATTTACGAGTGGCGCGCATCACGCGATGTGATCTTCGAATGGACGGCTCTCAACGACGATTTCGTTGTCGGCGCCGACGGCACGCTCTTCCTGCCATTTGCGGGCCAGATACGCGCGCAAGGCACCGCCCCCGGCGACCTCGCCCGCGCGATCAGCGACCGCCTGATGCAGCAGATGGGCCTTGGCCGCCAGCCGGATGTCGCCGTCGAAATCATCCAGTACAGACCCTTCTACATAGTCGGCCACGTCACGCAGCCCGGCGAGTTTCCCTACAGGCCCGGACTGACGGTGCTGCAGGCGGTGGGGATCGCGGGCGGCCTGCGGACACGCGAGGAAGATGTCTTGAGACTCGAGCGTGAAGTGATCGCGGGCCAAGGTGACGTGGGATTGCTGGCGCTGACCAACGTCAGTTTGCTTGCCCGCAAGGCGCGACTGGAATCCGAACTGGCTGGCAGCAACGACATCTCTTTCCCTGCAGAACTGAAGAACAGGGCTTCGAACGAAACGGTCGGGTTGACGATGGAGCAGGAGCGCAAGATCTTCGCTTTTCGCAAAGACGCGCTGACGACGCAACTCCGTGCACTTCACGAACTCAGGGAGTTCCTGGAAAAGGAACTGGTCTCGCTCAAGAAGCAGCTGACTTTCCACGACAAACGGGTCGAACTCGTCCAGAAGGAGCTCGCCGGGGTTTCGACCCTGGTCGAGAAAGGGCTTGCGGTTGCACCGCGGGAATTCTCTCTGGCGGGAATGGTCGCCCAGATGCAAAGCGACAGGTTGGCTGCCGAGACCTCGCTCTTGCGGGTCAGGCAGGAGATAAGCAAGACTGACATCGAGATCCTCGACCTCAGCAATCGCCATACCAGCGAGGTCGCCGAGACTTTGAGGGAGACGCAGCTACAGCTCAATGAAGTCGCCAGTAAAACCGACACCGCAGTACAGTTGCTGCACGAAACCGAGATCACGGCCCCTGCTCTGCTCGCCCTCAGGGAACGCTCCGAAAGGGCCAAACCGATCTTTAAGATCGTGAGGACGTCCGACAGCGGCACGGAAGAACTCACGGTTGAAGAAACGACGCCGATCGAGCCCGGCGATACCGTGAAGATCGAGATCCCACTGCCGCGGTCAGGCTTGGCTGCGCTGCCTGCAGGCGGCAGCTCTCAGGCGGAGCCGATAGCGGTTCTGGACGCCAACTGATCAAGTTCTATGGTCCAGCGTGGCCTTCGCCTCGTTGGCTCGTTGATCGGTCCACCCACAGAATTGACGCCTTGGCGTGAACCGGGCACTTGCCATGTACTTTGAGGCCCCCTATCAGGGAGCCGTCAAACGCGACAGAAATCACCACCCTGACTGAACCTTCCCTGCCGCATAGAGCCAATTGGTCCCGCGGATACCGGTGGAGATATCGGTGCTCATAAGTGTAGTGGCCGTGTCGGCGGTCGGCGTTATGTTGGGAGTGCGGTTCAAGGCTCCCGCCCTCATTGCGGCGACCGCCCTGCTGCTGATGGGGAGTTTTGTCTGGAATACCCTAGGGCTGCCGGGCTACGTGACCGTCACCAAATTCCTGATCCTGGCATTCGCATTGGCCTGCACTTATATCGCAGGTCTGTTCCTTTCGGTGCACCGGAGGCGGAACGAACGGTGATGTTTGCGGACTTCAGCAAGCTCTGTCGATGCGAATGACCGCAAAGACGGTCCTGAACAGGATCACGACGTCGACCCAGACCGACCAGTTCCGCACATACTGGCTGTCCAGCGCCACGCGGTTGGCGTAGTCCATGCTGCTTCTTCCGCTCACCTGCCACAGGCCAGTGAGTCCCGGCCGCGTCCGAAGGTATTCCCCGAGGTGGTCGCCGTACCGTTTGAGTTCGTCATTCACGATGGGCCTCGGACCCACACAGCTCATGTCGCCGCGGATGATGTTGAAGAGCTGGGGGAGTTCGTCCAGGCTTGACTTACGAAGCATCCACCCAAGGGATGTGACGCGAGGATCGTCCCGGATCTTGTGGGTTTCCTCCCATTCCAAGATGACTTCCGGATTGGCTTCGAGATATGCTTTTAGAACTTCTTCCGAATTGGCAACCATCGAGCGGAACTTGTAACAATTGAACGGTTTCCCGCCGAGGCCAACTCGGCAGTGCGAAAACACTGCCGGGCCTCCCGCCGTCACCCTGATCAGCAGGGCGACGACGATCATCACTGGCGCGGCAATCACAAGTGCCATGACCGCTACGACCAGATCCATGATCCGCTTCAGGAGACCTCCCAAGGGAGGTTCCGTCGCTCCTGTACTGGTGGCGGGCGACAGGTCTGTCAACACTGTCCCGGCACTGTCCTGGTCGGGCGCGGGAATAACGTGCAGTGCTATTGTTCGGCTGTCGGTCGCCGCCAGTCGAGATGACTCAACCCAGATCGGGGTTCCCTGATGCGACGGCTTCTCGACGGCATTCGTTGTCATGGGAGGGTCGCTGTTTCGAATTGTTCTCCACACTTTTCCAAGGTCGGGGCTCGTCGGCAAGAAAGGCAAAGGAGGTAGCGTGGCGGTCCGGAACTATCCCCCTAATCCCATGCTAATCCCAAGGACTGATCCCCCACACGCTTTTTGCGACTTTCGAAGGAGAATGCCTCGCCATCCGTTCATGCTTTGCGGTGCTTGGCGCGCGCCTTCGTCAGAAGCACGCCAAGGACGGGCGTCCTGCTGGCCTGCAGCGTCCTGACTAGTCCCCGCAACGTTTCGACGTGTATCTTACCCCACTCGGCGACGATGACCACGCCGTCCAGGACGGATCCGACCATCAGCATGTCGGCTCCCGAGGCAAGTGTCGGCAAGTCGAAGATGACAATGTCGTAGGGGGCAATGTCGCAGGCGGCAAGGTCCAAGAGAAACGCCTCCATGTTACGTGGTGCCAGCAGGTTCTTGGCCTGCACGACCGAACTTGGAAGCAGGTCGAACGACCGCCCCGGAGCGCAGACGATGTTGAGCCGGACAGGATCTTGGAACGGTTTGTCCAGGGCGCCCGATGGGCCGAGTAGCCGCTTGGTCATAGCCGGCCGCCAGACGTCGGCGTCGATCACCAATGTCTTCAGGCCGGACATCGCGTAAAGCGTGGCAAGATTGCTGGCAACGGAACTCTTCGAACTGTCATTGGATACAGCGGTTAACCCAAGCAATTTGATCGGGTGGTTGGTTTCCGCAAGGCTGATTTCGGTCCTCGCTTTCCTGAGGCTCTGGCTGTATCGGGAGTGCGGATATCTTACCACTTCGTCGACGTGGCCGGATGCCCTCCTCCTGCTGATGGCCGGCAGTTCTCCGACGCATTCAATACTCAGATTGTCCCGGATGTGTCGGGGCGACCTTACGGTCCAGTCGAGCGTATGCCTTACCAACGCAACTCCGATCCCGAGAATAAACCCGGAAACCGCCGCGAAAGCCAGCATCAGCTTCGGCCTTGGAGCGCTCGGATAGAGCGGCGCCGTCGCAGCCGTGATCACCCTTGCGTCTGCAACCGGGTACGACTGCTGGCTCACCGAGTTGGTGTAGGCCTGCAGGAAGCTCTCGTACATCTTCCGGTAGGTTTCGGCAGTCACCTCAAGCTCCTCAAGCGTCGGGACAGCGTTGGCCCGGTCCGCCTCTTTGGCTTCTTTGCCGACGCTGTAGTCGTGCCTTGAACGGAACTCCTGCGCTGTCGCCATGGCCTCGTTCATCTGAGTGCGCAGCTGCCGAAGGCGCTTTTCGAGCCATGCGCCGCCTTGTTTAGCAGCGTCGGCCTTGGTTTCGATCTGCTCACGCACGAAGGCATCGGCCGTGGCGTTCGCAATTCTGGCTGCGCCCTCGGGATCAAGTGAGGTGAAGGATATGTTTATGGCATAGGAAACGCCGACTCTGCGGATGTCGAGGTCTTGGCGGAAAATCAACATGGTGCGCCGGGACTTCTGGTAATCGGTCAGCATCGCAGGCGTCTCAGGCACGTCCAAGCCAAAAAACTCCCAAAGCGGGGTGAGCCAAGCGCTTTTCTGGAGCCCGAAAGCTTCAACCAGGATCGCTTTTATTTTCCTGATTCTCTCCACCAAAATCGGAACCTGTGGACGGTTGAACTTGGGATCGTCAACGAGCTTCAACTGATCGAGGACCATCGCCGCGATCTTTTCCGACTGCATCACTGCGATCTGGCTTTCCACTTGGGCAGTGTCCAATGACAGATTGACTTCGCCGCCCTCCTGCAGGTGTTGCGGCAGTTTCGGCTCGATCAGGATCTGCGTGCTGGCAGTGAAAGCCGGGTCGGTGGTCAAATTGTAGAACCAGGCCACCAAGACAGCCGCGGCAACACAGGCGATGATCGTTCCGATATAGCGCCTCAGAAATCCGGTTATGTCGGCGAGGCCGATGAACTCCTGGCTGGCGGAAGCCTGCGGGTCCGTTGTAGAGGCCCATTGGTGGGGGGATATGCGATCCAATCAACTTCTCCAGCACGCGTGCGGAAAAATCCTGCGCGCACGCCGTCTCGATGCAGGCGGTCCATGGCATCCGGCCGATGTTTTCATGAACGCGAAGGCCCGGCGTTCCCAGAGTGCCGCAAAAGGCTACCCCTGCGCCAGGAAAGGTTAAACGCCCCCAATGGGCGTATGGGCCTACGCCCTATGGGAGGAGAGAATGCGCGGTAGGCCTCGTTCTCGATCTGTCGACAAATGATATTTGCGGTTTCCACGAGACCCGCCGTCCGCGGTTGATCGCTACATCCCGCGGTGAGCGTATCGATCTTCGTGCACATACGTTCCGGGTCTCGCCTTTTCGATCGCCTCCAGGGCGAACGGCGCACAGTCCATCATCCTTTCTTCGGACGGGGCGGAGTTCCGCGGATGCCGTTGGATTTCCACTTGAATGCCTTCGAGAAGGCGAGCCAAGCGTGCGAAACGTCTTTCGTCGACATTCTCGCGGAAAGGAAACCGCGGGCCGTGGCATCTTGCAGCGCATCCTTGTCGTCGGCGCCCGAGCAGAGTGCAGCTTCGGGAATACACCGCCACGCTTGGACGCGTCATCATTTCGGCCATCGGCAAGCATGCTCCCATTGGATGAGGGGGCGCGAACCAGCGTGTTAGGACTACTCGAATTCACGAGGGGGCCTGCGCCCGGCAGCGTGCTAGGGCTGTTCTGCGCAAGAGCGGAGCAAGATGGTGCTGGTCTCCGGCGCGACGTCGCGAGATGTTCGAGGCTCTCGAAATCCAGAGGTCGGAACCTACAATCAGACATTTTGAGAGGACTGGACCATGCCGGAGCGGATCGTAAGTTTTGTCATGAGCGGGGGCGTCGGCTCACGGCTGTGGCCGCTCTCGCGCGAAGACAATCCCAAGCAATTCCACGACCTTTCGGGCGACGGCTCCATGCTTGCGAAGGCTGTCCGGCGCCTCAAGGCGCGGAAGGACGGCGAGACGCCGATCTACCTGATAGCTTCCGAGCGGCATGCCGACCGTGTTATCTCGGACGTCGGTCCGCTCGGCCTGAATGGCGGCAGACCGATTTTCGAACCCGTCGGCCGCAATACCGCCGCGGCGGCGGCCATAGCCACTTTGCAGACGATCTCCGAATATGGCGGTGACACGCTTGTGCTCGTGGTCCCCTCCGACCATCAGATATCGACCGAAACGCAATTCTGGGAAACCGTCGAAGCGGGCGTACCCGCCGCCGATTCAGGAAGCATTGTCATTTTCGGCATCAGGCCGACGCATCCCGAAACCGGGTACGGCTACATCGAGGTTACGGCAAATAGTGACGGCGGGGCCGCCGTTTCCGTTTTGCACTTTGTCGAAAAGCCCAATGCCGAGACGGCCCGCAAATACGTGTCTTCGGGAAGATTTTACTGGAACGCCGGCATCTTCCTGTTTCGTGCCGACACGATGCGGAAAGCATTTATCGATTTCCGGCCGGACATCTGGGATACCGCGGAACGGGCCTATAAGGCTGCACGGACCGACGTCTTGGGCATCTACCTGCCCCAAGGCTTCTATTCGGCTGTCCCGTCGACGTCGATCGACTACGCAGTCATAGAGCATGCACGCGATATTGCGATGGTTACGGCTTCCTTCCGCTGGAACGACCTTGGATCTTGGCAATCGCTGCTCGAAGCCAGCCCGACGGACTGTGACGGCAATGTCGTAATGGGAGACGTCGTCGCCATGGATTGTGGCAACTCCTATCTTAGAAGCCAGGGCAGGCTGCTGACAGTCGTCGGAATGAAGCACGTTGCCGTGGTGGCGACACCGGACGCGGTATTCGTTGCTCCTGTCAGCCACAGCCAGAACGTGAAGAAAGTCGTCGAACAACTCGAGAAGAGCGGACGCCTTGAAACGAAGTTCACGGCGTCGGAATACCGGGTCATCATTAGCGGATCATGGCGCAAGCGCGTCGAGCACTGGCTCTTCGACGAGACCCTGCCGTTGTGGTCCACTGCAGGTGTCGACGATGCATATGGCGGCTTCCACGAGGCTCTTGGTTTCGATGCAAGGCCGTTGGGCAAACCCAAGCGCATGCGGACGATGGCTCGTCAGATTTACGCCTTTGCTGTGGCCAAAGAACGCGGCTGGGTCGGACCGGCCGACAAGCTCATCGAACACGGCATCGACTTCATCGCGAAACACGGCCGCACCGATCGCGGCGGCTGGGTGCGCACCCTTAATTCCGACGGCAGCGTGGCTGACCCGACGGAGGACGCCTACGACCATTCCTGCGTGCTCCTGGCGCTTGCCCATGCTCACCGATGCGGCCATCAGGACGCCCTGCAGCTGGCACAAGAGACGTTCCATTTCATCGACACCCATCTCGAGGACGTCAGCCTGAACGGCTTCCTTGAGACCCCCGGCTGGAAGGGGGTGCGGCTCTCGAACCCGCACATGCACATGCTGGAATCCTTCCTTGCCTGGCACGGCGTCACCGGCGACCGTGCATATCTCCGTCGGGCGGCACGCGTCGTCGATCTCTTCCGGTGCCATTTCTTCGACCAGGAGAGCTGGACGCTTGGGGAACATTTCGACGTTGATTGGCTACCGTTGCCGGGAGACGAGGGACAGTGGACCGAACCAGGGCACCATTTCGAATGGGCCTCGCTCCTCGTCGAGTTCGCGCGGGCAAGCGGGCAGAAAGACTTGGCAGCCTACGCCAGGAAGCTCTATTCGTCGGCGATCGCCAGCGGATTGAACCGGGCGACGGGCCTGGCTTATGCAGCCGTGTCGCGGCAGGGAATGCCCTTCGACCGGCTCTCCCGCAGCTGGCCGCAATGCGAAGCCGTCAAGGCGGCCGTCGCCCTGGACGGCATCGGCGGGCCCGATCTGAAACCCGAGATCGAAGCTCGTGTCGCCCGCCTCTTCAAATGGCATATCGATCCCGCACCGCTTGGCTTGTGGATCGACAGGATTGACGAGCGCGGAAGGTCACTGGCGACTGAGGTCCCCGCGAGCATTTTCTACCATCTCGTGACGGCCTTGATGCAGTATCTGGACAAGACCGGAGGACAAGTCGAACCATTCCCGCTACCAGCTTTGGATATGAGCAAGGCCGTTCCGAAGCAGGTTTGCGGCTGACCCAACTGTCCGCCATGTGCGAACGCTAGATACTGCGCATGGCGGCGCGACTGGGGTCAGGGAAAACCGCGCCCGACTTCGGCCCAAGCGCTGTTAGCCGTCGATTCGGCATGCCGCGGCAAGCGTATACCGGCTTCGTACCGACAGCTCGGACAACCGTCGATGAATGTTTGGAAACAGCCCGTCACGAACTCAGACATGCCTAACAAACGGTTAACCGTCCTCATCGCTGAGCCGGTTAGTAGAGACGAAACCCGCTAGCCGCCCTGAGGTCCCTTCATGGCCCCCCACTGGTTCAACCCTCCGGTCCCGGTCAAGACCGAGCGTCCCGGGATCATCCGCAACGTCAACAACGCCGAGGCAGCCGGCGAGGAGCTGATGAAGTGGACCAAGCGTGGCCCTTGCTGGGATCTCGCGGTGCGCCTTTGCATGGCCGTGATTTTCGACGAGATGGAACCTGAGGAGGCCCGCAAGGCATTCTTGGCTGCTGCAAAAGAGGAGGGAACGTTACTCCCCCCAATGACAACTAGCTAAATTGGATTGCGGTATGAGGTTCTATGTGTCTCTGACCAACACCGCCTTCGCGAAAGGAGCCCGCCGCCGGTGAGGGAGAGGCGACGGCCCCCCCCCACAGCGGCTGCACATCTACGAAGAATCGACCGCTGCGAGCTCTAAACCCGCGAGGGCCTACATCGTTCCCTCATCCGCGCCTACGCGAGTTGCGGCTGACTGGGAAGGGACGCCCCGAACATGACAAAGAGAAACAAAGAAAGATTGTCAGTCCGTCTCCAAAGCAGTTCGGAAACTGGTCCGTTCCGAAGACAATCGTCGTCACATGCACAGGCCCTTAAAGCTGGTAGTCCGACCAGAACTGCCGCCAACCTTACAGTCGTTATTTGCGGCGAGTGATCGAGCCAAACAGGGAACGACGGAAGAAGGCCCTTACCGGGCTGGCTGAGCGTCAAAGCGAAAGAGTACAGAGCCTCGTCATTCCGGAGGCGAAATTGCAGGTCCGAATCGGATTGAGAAAACGGACGTTCGGCCATCCTATCTGCGCCGACCGTCGCGCCACCCCGCTGGCGAGACGCCCGAGCCTCTTGAAACCCCGACTGAGGCCGCATTGGCAAATCCGGGAATAATCCGGGGAGGAGTCCTATGACGATTGCGCGGTGGAAGTGATCACCTCGGTGCAGCGCCGGCGGCGCTGGTCGCGGGCGGAGAAGGAGCGGCTGGTTGCAGCGACGTTCGCGCCCGGCGTCACGGTATCGGAGGATTCGCAGTATCGTGTGCCGGCTAGTCAACCGATTTGCGACATCTCCCAAATTTCTCGTGAAATGTTGGGGACAACCGTACTGGCCGCATTTGCGACGGAATGGGTGTCCACTATAAGCCTTGGTGGGGGGTCAACCGCGAAAATGTTGCGAGAACGAGGACCCCATCAATGGCTGCGATTGCTCTCCCTGGCGATTGGACCGAACAGTACAAGGGATCGAAGCTGAACCTCTCGGGGTTCAAGCTCTCCTTTTCTGACGAGTTCAACACGCTTGATGTCGTGCCGAACAACGGCACCGGCAAGTGGTTCGCGCCAGTACACGCCCCCTATGGGGCCGCCACGTTCATGTCGCCGGTGGGGGCAACGAATCCGTTCTCTGTCTCCGACGGGAAGCTGACCATTACCATGAAGCAGGTGGACGGCGTCTGGCAGTCGGGAACGATGCAAACGGTCAACAGCGCCGGCCAGGGTTTCGCGCAAGAGTACGGGTATTTCGAGATGCGCGCCGCCTTTCACGGCGGGGCGGGAGCCTGGCCGGCTTTCTGGATGCTGTCGCCCGATCAGACTGTGCCACGCGTCGAGGTCGACATCGTTGAAGCGTATGGGGGCGATCCCGATGGTCATCACCAGGCGGTGCACTTGAGCAATAAGGAAAGCCAGGCTTCGAAAGGCAACTATACGGGCCTCGCCGGTTCGATGTTTGACGGGGCGTTTCACACCTACGGCGCGAGGATCACGACGGACTGGATCACCGTGTACTATGACGGCACGGAGCTGAGCCGCTTTCCAATGAGCGAGTTCTTCCGCACGCCGCTCTATATGGTGGCCTCGCTTGCCATGAATCCCCTTGAGGTCGAGCGGGCGTCCGGCACCTACGATCTGGTCATCGACTACGTGCGCGCCTATGCCGCGCCGGACGTGATGGAGCAGCACCTGACCGGGAAGGATGCGGCGGATATCCTGAACGTCGGCAGCTTTGATGACGTTCTGGATGGGGGAGCTGGTGCTGACAAAATGTCCGGCGGTTTCGGCAACGATACCTACCGCGTCGACAACGCATTCGACGTAGTCATTGAGGCCGCTGGCGGCGGTCACGACAGGGTGTGGACCTCTGTGAGCTATGCGCTTTCGGCCGGCTCGGAGATTGAACTTCTTGCCACCACCAACGCGTCCGCCACCACGGCAATCAACCTCACCGGCAATGCGTTCGCCCAAACCATCCAGGGCAATGCCGGCGCCAACGTGATCAACGGCGGCGGCGGCGCCGACACGATGAGCGGCTATGGCGGCAACGATACCTACTATGTCGACAATGCCGGCGACAGAGTTTACGAGGCGGTGGGCGGCGGCACCGACAAAGTGCTCGCCTCGGTAAGCCATGCCCTCTTGGCCGGCTCGCAGATCGAGCTTCTCGCCACCACCAACGCGTCCGGCACGACGGCCATTAATCTTACAGGCAACGAGTTCGCCCAGAGCATCCAGGGCAATGCCGGTGCCAACATCATCAACGGCGGCGGTGGCGCCGACACGATGACCGGCTATGGCGGCAACGACACCTACTATGTCGACAATGCCGGCGACAGGGTTTACGAGGCGGTGGGCGGCGGCAACGACAAAGTGCTCGCCTCGGTAAGCCATGCCCTGTTGGCCGGCTCGCAGATCGAGCTTCTCGCCACCAGCAACCCGTCCGGCACGACGGCCATCAATCTTACCGGCAATGCGTTCGCCCAAACCATCCAGGGCAATGCCGGCGCCAACGTCATCAACGGCGGCGGCGGCGCCGATACGATGACCGGCTATGGCGGCAACGACACCTACTATGTCGACAATGCCGGTGACAAGGTAAACGAGGCTTCGGGCGGCGGTCACGACAGGGTGTGGACCTCTGTGAGCTACGCGCTCTCGGCCGGCTCGGAAATTGAACTTCTTGCCACCACCAACGCGTCCGCCACCACGGCAATCAACCTCACCGGCAATGCGTTCGCCCAAACCATCCAGGGCAATGCCGGCGCCAACGTGATCAACGGCGGCGGCGGCGCCGATACGCTGACCGGCTTTGGCGGCAACGACACTTTCGTCTTCAATAACACCCTTGGCAGCGGCAATGTCGACAGGATTACCGACTTCAACTCCTCGCAGGACAAAATCCACCTCGACGATGGCATTTTCAAAGGGCTTCCGGTTGGAGCGCTTTCCCCGGCTGCTTTCTATGCCGGGACGGCAGCACACGACAGTTCCGATCATATCATCTACAATAGTGCAACCGGGGCGCTCTCTTTCGACAGCGACGGGATCGGCGGCACAGCTCAAACACAGTTCGCCACGCTTTTCCCCCCATCTCTCTCGGCAGCCTCCTTCTACGTGACCTAAAGAACCGACGGGGAAGCGTCGAGGGCTCGCGAGATGCGCAGGAGGCCGGAAGGTTCCCGCGCGCCGAGAGGGAGAATTGCCACCACAGGCCCTCAATGCGTGCAACGCGGCCCTCGCTCTCGATCACCTTTCGAAGCTTCTGGTTGATGGTCCTCATCTCGGCAGCGTTTGTCGCTTCGCCATATCCTGCGCACGTCAATGCGAGGAGATCGGTCGGAAGCTTCGAACCGCTCGCATGCAGTATGAAAGTTCGGCGCAAGCCGAGGACGCTGCTGAAAAGACCGGCTTCGAAGACGACATTGTCGCGCGGAGAAGCCTGGCCGGAACCAGCGGGAGGGGAAGCGGGCAGGCTGGCCGTCGTCCAGTCGTCGCTGGCGAACACGAACGTCGCGAAGTCCACCTCACGCGTAAGCTCGAGGAGACGGTCAGCGTGCTCCTTCCCGGATTGAAGGATGTCGTCCAGGGATCGACAGGCGCGACGTCTTCGAGGCCGCGCGTCAGCGCCTGCACCAGCTTCATCTGCGCTCCCGACGAGCCAAGGAAAATGCGGGGCTTGTTGATCTATTCCCTCACTACAGCAGGTCGTACCACCGCCGTCCGCGCTGCCACGGTGTCTCAACCACGCTGAATGCGCAAGACACGCACGGAAACGATCCCCGCCCGCCGCCGAATCTATAGGATACTTGTGGAGAGCAGCCACCGAGAGAACTGCACTTGCGTGCGCGTTTAGCGTTAGGCTGTCGCGACCTGAAATGACCTGCCGAGGTGGAAGGAGCCCCGCTAGTTGGCGACGGCTCGCAAGGGCTAGTCCCGATTTGAACCGCTGAGGACCTTGCCAGCTATGCGGCCACCGATCTTCGTCGAGGGCGCATTCATCGCCGCCTCTGGCGGCTCCATCTCCATCGCCGTGGCGATCGGCATCTCGGTCTGGCGGGCGCGCGAGGCGAAGAACGTCGAGACATACGAATCGGCGCGCTGGGCGAAAGCGAATGAGGTCAAGTCCGCCGGTCTGCTCGGCCCTGACGGCGTGGTACTCGGCATGTTCGATCGCGACTATCTCCGTCACGACGGGCCGGAACATATCCTGTGCTTCGCGCCGACGAGAAGCGGCAAAGGCGTCGGCCTCGCCGTGCCATCGCTTCTCACCTGGTCGGGCTCGGCCATCGTGCACGATATCAAGGGTGAGAACTGGCAGCTCACTGCAGGCTTTCGCGCCGCGGCCAGGCACGGGCGGGTGCTGCTGTTCGATCCCACGAACAGGAAGTCCTCCGCCTACAACCCGCTTCTCGAAGTGCGCCGCGGTGAGTGGGAGATGCGTGACGTCCAGAATGTCGTCGACGTGCTGGTCGATCCCGAAGGCTCGCTCGAAAGCGCAATCACTGGGAGAAGATCAGTCACTCGCTGCTCATCGGGGCGATCCTGCACGTACTCTACGCCGAGCCCGACAAGATGCTGGCCGGCGTCGCGGGAATCGTGTCAGACCCAAAGCGGCCGATCGAGACCACTGTGGCAGCGATGATGACGACGCCGCATCTCGGAGAGATCGACCCGCATCCCGTCGTAGCCTCAACAGCGCGCGAGCTCTTGAACAAATCCGACAACGAGCGGTCTGGCATTCTCTCCACCGCGATATCGCTCACGCCGTGCTGCTGCTGGACCGAGCCGGATGGCATACCACCGGCAATCTCGTCTGGCCAAAGAACATTGCGCCGATCCTGCTGCCATCGCGCTCTCCGGAGCTCAATCGGGTCGAGCAGGTCTGGCATTATCTGCGCCGCGTAGCGCCCTGCCCTCGCCTAGGCCTGCAAAGCCATCATCGTAGATTCGACGGCATCGTGAAAAGACATGCACACGGCGGGATTACGCCGTGTACGAACATGGTCCTGCTCCGGAAAGCAGACACGCGCGATGCGATTGCGAGCAGACGGGCTCGCGAAAGGTCGCAATCAACCGTGAGGCTGGTGGACATTCATCTCGACCAATCTTGATCACGCAGGATTAAACCCTGCGTACCCTTCTGGCGGCCCCACTTGGAACTACATGCCGGAAAACGGTAGCCATGAAGAAGGGGAATATGCGGCGCGGCGATCAGGACGCGAGGTCTCTCCCAGATTGTCGCGTTATAGGAACGCTTTCGTCGTAAAGCTGAGCAAGAGGACCATCAAACCTGCTGCCTGATAGTTATCGGCTCTTTGCCGGCGCAGGTTCAAATCAGGGACGCGCAAGCACCGATACCGACATTCACTGATCGTAGTGATCTGAAAAACTGAGCCGCATCTTGTTACCGGTAGTCTTAAGGCCCCGCTCGCCTCATCACGACGCTGGAAGCAGACGACGCACGCCCAAGACTGGCTCGCGCGCAGATGGTCGCCAGCCACGTCTCGCCGAACGGCCCCATGCTCACGGCCATTGGCCGCGTCGAAACCTCGTGATCGAGCGGCAGAAGCGGCAGCACCAGTTCGCCGAAGCGATAGGCTTCCTCCAGATGCGGATAGTCGGGCAGGATGAAGGTTTCGATCTCAATGCGCGGTATTCGTCGATCCGCTCCGCCATTGTCGCCGCGTCGTCGACCAGGGCGGTGCCGGCGCCATCGCGCTAGGCCGACGGCCGGCCCAAAGGGTTCGGGCTGATTTCGAGTTTGTCGCGACGGTCCCAGTGCAGCCGGCCCATGCGCGACTGGCCGGCGGAATCCATTCGCGAAAACCTTCTGCGCCTTTGAAAGACTACGATGACTCGGAAACCCTCCGCTCTCAATTAGCCCCAATTCTGTCTCATTGGCGCTGACGCCGGTGAGAAGGCGCATATGTCCGGTGCGGCGACTTACGACGCCGACGAGAAGGACTTTACCGAGGGATGCGAGGACGACCGGCACCACTTCCGGTTTCATTGTCTCCCCGGAGCATGCCACGGAGATGCTCGAGCACGTGGCATTTGCATCATAGAACGATCAAAGGCGATCTCGCCAAGAGCAACAGACTCTAACGCGGCGCGATTGAGGATCGTCAGCGAGCCGTGGTCGTATCGGGTCATATACCGCCGTTCCCATTCTCTCAGGCAACGATTCACTTTCGCTCGAGAAGCCGGGACCATTGCCGCGAGGTCGGTCTGCGAAATGTGGATACTCAGAGCTCTATCCACGGTAGCCGTGCTGTGCGGCCTCTCTGTCAATCGCAAGAGCGTGCTCGCCAATCGAGTGGATAGGGCACTGGCCGCACTGTGGATCACTCGCTCCTGCGCGTCGTGGGTTGCTTCGCACAAGTACGGGATCACCTTTAATGCGAGATCGGGGTGTTTGTCGAAGACCCTAACCATGAAAGCTACTTCGATTTGCAGCAAGTCGCTGTCCGCAACTGACTCAGCATTCATGTTACTTCTTCGCGTGATGAACAATCTAGTCAGGTCGAAAGTGTCACCGGGACCAAGATCTGCAAAGATGAATTCTCGTCCGTCCGAGAGGGGAGCACTAAGCCGAATTTTTCCTTGAATTATGTAGTAAATATAAATTGGCACGTCGCCAAGGCGCGTTAAGATTTTATTCTTCGGAACCTTTCGCAGAATGGCCACTTTTGCCAGTTCACTAAGGATATCCTGGTCAAATTGCTGAAATAACCGTATTTTATCGAGCTGTTTGACTCGAACCTCAGCGCCGCACTCTGCCATGGCTCCTGCCCCCCTGATAGGGTAAAGCGCCCCGGTCCCCTAAAGCGTTGCCTTGACTACCCCTTAGAACGAGTCCGATTTCGGGCCGTTCTCGCGCAAGAGCGCTCAGACAGAAGTGTTACCATATTAGGAATATTAGGATAGCATAAAATAGTCACTTCTATGTGCCCGGGGTAACAGCGACCCTGTCTCTGAGAGAGTTTAAATCAAATGTGATCGACTGAAAGCCGTTGGGATAACCCCCTTCTATGGGACGGCGTGTGCCATGCCCCAAAAAGGAGAAGGGATACAACAGGATTCGGGGGCTTGTCTCCATGCGGCATGCACCAACCCAGGCGTCGCGTGCGTTCTTGAAGCGGAGCGTAGAACCGCTACGGCTTCCTGTGGGAGCAGTTTGCGTGTTTCTTGCAACTGCTGATTTCCTCCTCGGAGAGACGATACTTCTTGCGTCAAATGACGTCTATCATAGGTACGTCGGCGTGAGCCGGCCAGATATTTGGGAGACGATTTATCTAAGTCTTACCGCCGGCCTATTGCTTGTCGCATTCATGGGGGCCAGAGGCGCCTACACGATCAGTGGCATCCTGGACGATCACCGCGTGATCAAAACACTCTTCACCGGGTGGTTATTCGTTTTCTTTTCAATTCTCTGGCTCGCCTTTCTCACGAAGACGACGTCGACGTTCTCCCGCGGTTCCTTGACGCTGGCGTTTGCGGTCGGATTCCCAACCCTGCTGCCTAGCCACGCAGTTCTAGCGCGTGTGCTGAAACGGCTTCTGGCCGCCGAGAAGCTCGTCCTGCGCACAGTTTATCTGTTTTACGCTGGCGTTCCTGGAATGGAAAAGGGGATAATCGGCAAGCTCGGGCAACAGGGCATCGCGGTTTGCGGTGTTTCGAACATCGAGAACCATGATGGCACGATCGCAGCACGATCGGTGCAAGCCGCCGTCGCAGCTGCGCAGGCTGCGTTCCGTAGTGACCCGTATGGGGCAGTTTATCTCTTTTGCTCTTGGGATCAGCGGAAGTTGATCGCAGGCATCCTGGACGAAATGTCCCGCCTCCCGCTGCCGATCTATCTTTTCGCCGATGCCTACATAGACAAGATTCTGGCCGGATGCCCATTGCACACCGGCTGGCAGCGAGCCTTTGAAGTCCAGCGCGCGCCTTTGAGGCCTGCCGAACGCCTGCTGAAGCGGTTATTCGACATTGCCTTTGCATCACTGCTACTGCTGTTCCTGTTTCCGTTGATGGCCGTAGTCGCGTGTGCCATCGCGCTCGAGAGCGGTCGCCCAGTGCTGTTCCGGCAGACGCGGCGGGGTTTTTGTGGTAAGCCATTCAATATTTACAAGTTCCGATCAATGACCGTGCAGGAGAACGGTGCGGAAATTCGCCAGGCTCAGCGTAATGATGCGCGGGTTACCCGACTTGGCCGAATATTGCGCCAGTCAAATATCGACGAGCTGCCGCAGTTATTCAATGTGCTTCGGGGGGAGATGTCCCTCGTGGGGCCACGACCCCACGCCGTCGCTCATGACGATACGTATAGTGCGGTTATTGCGAGCTATGCTTATCGCCATCGTGTAAAACCCGGTTTGACAGGCTGGGCTCAGATCAATGGCTTTCGAGGGGAAACGAAGGAGCTGTGGAGGATGGAAAAACGCGTAGAGCATGACCTCTGGTACATACAGTCCTGGAGCGTGCAGCTCGATCTTAAGATAATTTGGACAACCGCTGTACTGGTGCTTTCGGATCGTAATGTCTATTGATGTATAGCAGCTTCGCAGAGACCGTTTTGAAAATCGGCTGACTATGGGTTCCGTCTGAGGCTGGGTTATGATTCAAGCTTTAGATGCGGACGGAGCAGAGTCGTGGCCGGATAGCCCAGATCGCCAAGAAGACCAAGCGTCGTAGCCCTTGTTTCAGCTTGCGGAGCTTTGACCGACTGGCTGTCGATCACGCCAGCCCTGGCCTCGCGCCCGGCTCGCTCGCGATCCAGCATCAGCGCCACATCGTGGGTGGTCTAGTCTATAGTCTAGAGCAGAAACCGCCGCGCCAGCTCGCGAAACCAGCCGTAGACCGTCTGCCAGGGCCCGAAATGGATCGGCAGCATTCGCCAACCGCAACCGGAGCGGACCAGGTAGCGCACGCATTGATCACCTCGCGAAAATCACTCGCACGGACGGCCGCGACGCCCAGGCTTGGGTATCAGCGGCGCGAACTGCTCCCACTCCTCGCCCATCAAATCAGACGGGTAGCGCGCCGGCAAGAAGATTGTCGGCCGCAAGCGACACATTGCCGTCGATACGGATGGGCGCCTGTTGATGGTCAATCTCACCGCCGCCGATATCTCCGACAGTGCCGGTGCTCAGGCGATCCTGGATGGTATCCGCAAGCGTTGGCCCTGGGTGAAGCATCTATTCGCCGACGGCGCCTATGACAGGCTGAAGCTCATGGACAAAGCCGCCTATCTCGACTTCGTGGTCGAGATCATTCGTCGATCCGACGACCAGAAGGGCTTCCAGATCCTGCCCCGCCGCTGGGTCGTCGAGCGGACCTTCGGCTGGATGACAAGATGGCGCCGCCTCGTGCGCGACTACGAGCAGCGCATCGATGTCTCGCAAGCCATGATCCTTGTCGCAATGGGCGGCAATCTCATCCGCCGAAACGCTCATCCCTGAATTTCAAAACGGACTCTTAACTCTGTGTCCATGGAACCGGTAGCAGGCCATAGAGCGGCCTCTCACATTAACTGCGCATTCTAGACGCCGCTGGGAGGGGCAGTCACGGTGAATGGATGGGGCACACCTCGCTCCAGACAACCAAAGGCTACGCCCACACGCCGAAGCACGTTCAGGACAGTCTGACCGTCTCTGAGGACGCGGAACAGGTCGATGCCGCGCTGCACTTGGCATGACGCGCGAGACCGACCGCACCGGCACGGCGGTCTTGTAGCATCGCCGGGAAGACTTGACAGGTCCTACCGAGCGCTCGCACCTTTGGGCATTGGAATACCTGTCCTGTCTGACTGGCTGCGGGACAGCTGCTTGAGAGAGCGGGTGAGCGGTGCCTCTACCCACAAATGCAGGCCAACGCTGAAGAGACAGACAGCGGCAAATGCGGCGAACAAATAAACAGTGGCTGAGAAAATGGAACCAGCTGGAAGCACTTTTGCCGAAAGAAAGTAGACGGCGTGCAGAATCAGCGGATGGATTAGGTAGGTCGCGTAGCTCGCAGACCCCAGCAGGAGAGCGCCTCGATGCGACGCCCGATGGTTTGAACGCTCAAGTATCAACGCTCCGGCGACGATGACCGTCGCTGGTAGGCCAAGCCGCATGAGCCTGATTTCCCCGGTGCGCGTAACCTCGACGCCCAAGTACCAGTCCTGGGCAATCAGCACAGCAATGGCTAGCCCAATCGCGAGGACACTCAGTGTTGCTCCGTGGGGCAGGTCGAGTGCCTGTGACTTCAGATATAAGAGTCCCAGCAAACAGCCGAGCCCGAACTCAAGTAGGATGGCATTCGTATAGTACTTGATCGCAAAAGGTTGTGGCTTGAATACTACGCCCATGAACCAAAACGACAGAAAGACCACCGACAAAATGGTAGTTGCCCGACTAATTCGCCCCGAAAGCAGGAAAAGGCCGAAGAAGAAATAGAAAAAGGCCTCGTAGATCAGCGTCCATGCCGGACTGAGTATGGGCTCCGAAACGCCGTCGAGTCGTATATTTGGCAGTAAGAACAGGGATGTCAGCAGGTCCGAGCCGTCCCAATTGTGCAGTCCCGACGGACTGAAGCCGACAGAGTGGACGGCTATCATCGCGACAGTGATGATCCAGTATAGCGGCAATATCCGGATGAGTCGGTCACGCCAGAACGCGGCGGGGCCACAGTGGCTTCTGTCGCTCGCATAAACCATGATGAAGCCAGATATGACGAAGAATATATCGACACCGGCAGCCCCCAGATGTGAATGATAGGGAAGCGGGTGCAGGCGCTTGATGAACGGCTGGGCATGGTACAAAACCACCGCATAGGCGGCGACAGCCCGGAGCACCTGGAGGTTGTTCAGCATCAGCCTGGCTCTCGCGCTCGCGACAATCAGCCAGTCTGACCGGAGGCGATTTCGGAGGCAATTACCTCTTTCGATGCCTCGCATGCGACGTCATACCTCGTATTGGGGAGACGGCGCTGCGCCCAGACTCGCCCTGTCTCTCAATCGGCCCGCAATTATTCCACGCCGAAATACACAAGGCCTCGCATTGGACTGGGCACGGTATTCGAATGGGACATTTGCCGCCGAGCAAGGCAACGCCAAGGCGGCTCACCGCGGCATTTGGCAGGGCCGGTTCGATCAACCTTGGGATTGGCGTGCGGCGAACGCCGACAGGTCGAGACGGTCAGCGAGCGATCCACCGGGTTCGGGCTTCGCAGAGACCGTTTTGAAAATCGGCTGACTATGGGTTCCATCTGAGCTTGGTTGTGATTCAAGCTTTAGATGCGATCAGAGCAGAGTCGTGGCCGGATAGCCCGATCGCCAAGAAGACCAAGCGCTACCCGTCTGATTTGATGGACGAGGAGTGGGAGCAGTTCGCGCCGCTGATGCCCAAGCCTGGGCGTCGCGGCCGTCCGCGCGAGGTTGATTTTCGCGAGGTGATCAATGCGTGCGCTACCTGGTCCGCTCCGGTTGCGGTTGGCGAATGCTGCCGATCCATTTCGGGCCCTGGCAGACGGTCTACGGCTGGTTTCGCGAGCTGGCGCGGCGGTTTCTGCTCTAGACTATAGACTAGACCACCCAATGTGGCGCTGAAGCTGGATCGCGAGCGAGCCGGGCGCGAGGCCAGGGCTGGCGTGATCGACAGCCAGTCGGTCAAAGCTCCGCAAGCTGAAACAAGGGCTACGACGCCGGCAAGAAGATTGTCGGCCGCAAGCGACACATTGCCGTCGGATGGGCGCCTGTTGATGGTCAATCTCACCACCGCCGATATCTCCGACAGTGCCGGTGCTCAGGCGATCCTGGATGGTATCCGCAAGCGTTGGCCCTGGGTGAAGCATCTATTCGCCGACGGCGCCTATGACAGGCTGAAGCTCATGGACAAAGCCGCCTATCTCGACTTCGTGGTCGAGATCATTCGTCGATCCGACGACCAGAAGGGCTTCCAGATCCTGCCCCGCCGCCGGGTCGTCGAGCGGACCTTCGGCTGGATGACAAGATGGCGCCGCCTCGTGCGCGACTACGAGCAGCGCATCGATGTCTCGCAAGCCATGATCCTTGCCGCAATGGGCGGCAATCTCATCCGCCGAAACGCTCATCCCTGAATTTCAAAACGGACTCTCAGAAGCGGCATGGACAGGCGATCCATCGTCCGGGATTGAACTGATAGTTTTGATTTTGATGCTCGAGCGATCCCGCGCCAGTGAGTATATAGAGCCCCAAAATTCGGGTCGTGCCGGTTCAGTCGCCGGATCTTTATGAGCGCATGATTTCTTCTGGCGCGGGAAGTGGATTAGGAAAACCTGCTGACGGCGCGGCCGCCTTCAATAAGAAAAACTGTGCAGCCTATAAGCTTCGGCTCGACGACATCCGGTTCTCGATTTCCTTTAAGATGTTGGTTGCGCGTGCGATGCGGCTATACTTGGCCAGAAAGTCCGCCTCCCCTGTAGGCCAATCTGATCCCGAAACACCTCGTTTTCATGCAGCCGCTGATGGGCCTTGACCCAGTCAGACGGATTGTCCGGCGACACCAGAACGCTGTTGACGCTATCCCTCAAGACTTCACGGATAGCCGGCAGGTCGGAGGATACTATGGGTTTGCCGTGCGCCATATATTCGAAGAGCTTGAGCAGCGACATTCCCTCAGCCTCGACCGCCACCCTGGCCTTGTACATTTCTGAGATACGGCGCGAGTACAACGTCCATTTCAGCCAAGTAGGCACATGTCGCGGTGGGGACGTAGCCATGGAACACTGTGTTCGGGCATTGGGCCAGCTTCGATGTCCAATACGCTAAATCGCTGGGTGTTCCCCCGACGATATGAAATGTCGCCCAGCCGCATCGAGGCGCAATAGCGCTTATGATCTCATCCCGACATAACCGATCTTAAACGTGGCAGGCAGGCTGCATGTCTCCACGTTCGGTGGAACCGGGTCCGCGCCATTGGGCGCGATGAAAAATTTTCCGGCATGTTGAGGAAAAAGACAGATGCTGTCGTCCGGCAGACGTTGCGACGTGGGTGACCAGCATACTGAATGCCTCCAACCCTATCAGTTTGGCAAGGCGCCGACGCTGACGGCTGCTCAAACCGCCAATCGGATGGTGAAGCTCAAAATCGTGAACCGGAAAATTCCGGCGGAAACAAGCGCTACAGTAGCCGAACTCGGTGTTCAATCCGCTTCCTCGCGCCTCTATGAATACACGGGATCATTATGAAAAGATCGCGCGCGAATTCGCTAGCAGGACCTCCGCACCGGCAACGCGAAATGCATGAGACATCTTTGCGACATGTGCCGCATTGGCGGCCGGCGCTGGGACGTATGCAGAATGTATATACAAAAGCCGCATCCACAAGCTTCTGTGCCGCAAGCAATCAAAGGGTGCCAAGACCATAATCGGCAATCCGCGAACAAGTGCTCGCAGTAACGGCGATCAATCGGCAACAGACTGTAGACCCATTCCTGAGGTGCCGGCCCCACACGCGAAGCTCTAGCTTAAGCTTAGCCGTTCAGGTCGAGCCACCGCGCCGCCGTTCCGGTTGCCTCAGCAAAGTCGAGCGCCCTTTTTCGCGAGCTTACGGCAGGGCCCGCGACAGCTCACGTCGCCCATCACCGGATAGGTCCTCTGACCACAGCGGTCATCAAAGCCCCAGCCAGCCAGCAATGATGTTGCGCTGTATCTCCGAAGTTCCGGAATAGAGCTTGCTGCCAATGGCATCGCGCACGGCACGTTCGACATCGAATTCGCTCAAGAAGCCGTAGCCGCCGAAGACCTGGACGACATCGAGCGTAGTGCGAACTAGCGATTCGCTCACAAAGAGCTTCGAAACGGCGGCATCGAGGGATACGGACTCGGAGCGCTCAAGGCCCCACGCCGCCTTGTAGGCGAGGAGTCGGGCCGCCTCCACCTGCATCTTCATGTCGGCAATTTTATGGGCGACCGCCTGGTGCTTGGAAATGGCTCGGCCGGACTGATGTCTGGTGCGCGCATAGGCCACTGCCTTTTCCAGAAGCCGCTCCATCGTACCTACATGGCCGGCGAATAGGCACGCCCGCTCCCAGTCCATGCTATGGGCGAATAGCCTCGAGCCGCCGCCCACTCCGCCGAGAACGGCGTCTTTCGAAACGAGCACATTCTCGAAGACAAGCTCCCCGATCGGAGACGTCCGCAGCCCCATTTTTTCGAACTTTTGCGCGACCCGATAGCCCGGCAGCGTGCAGTCCATCAGGAAGCTCGTGATCCCGCCGAAATGACCCCGTGCGAAGTCAGTGATAGCAAAGACGACGGCTACATCCGCCACCGGCCCGTTGCTCACGAAGGTCTTCGTCCCGTTGACTATAAAGCCGTCGCCATGGGGCTCCGCCCTGGTTTTCATCGCAAATGCATCGGAGCCCGATTCCGGTTCGCTCATCGCATTGGCTGCGATCAAAGTGCCATCACAGAGCCCCGGAAGATATCGATTCTTCTGCTCTTCAGTGCCGAACTTCCAAATCGGCACAACGCCGGCCAAAAGGTGGGCGCAGATCGAGAACACCAAGCCGGAATCCTCGCAGCCGTAGCCGAGCGCGTCGATTGCAATGGCCGTGGACAGGGAATCGAGACCGGATCCGCCATAGGCTTCGGGGACTGGCAGGCCGGTCAGGCCCATTTGCGCGCAGGCCTGCCACAACTCGCGCTGGAATATCTGTTCTCGGTCGCGCTGCCTGAGATCCTTGTTGAGCTTACCTTGCGCGAAGCGAAGGATCTCGCCGCGCAGGATACGCTGCTCCTCGTTCAGCGCGAAATCCATCACTCCATCCTTATTAGATGCTGGTAGTCGATCTTATCCGTCGATGTCTTCGGAAGTAATGGCTGATGCGAGAACCAGTCCGGGGCCATGTAGGCCGGCAAATTGTGAGCGCAGAACCGCTTCAGGTCGATGAGTGACAGCGCAGCACCGTTGCGCGAGGCATAGAACACTTTAATCGAAACGCCCGACTCCTCCGAGCGAGCGATCGCCGCCACCTCGGAGATCGCTGGATGGCGATAGAGTGCCGTCTCGATCTCGCCAAGTTCGATCCGATATCCCCGCCTCTTGACCATCCGGTCGCGTCGACCGCGGAAGATGTAGACGCCATTATCGCCTTCGACCACGATATCGCCGGTCCGGTACCAGCGGCCGGTTGAATCGACGTGAAAAGCGCCGCTTGTTCGCTCAGGCAGGTTCCAATAGCCCAGCATCACGGGCGCGCCGCTGATTGCGAGCTCGCCTTCCTGGCCTCGCGGCACGTCGCGGCCCTTCGCATCAATCACGCGTGCCTTAACATGCGAGCAAGAGCGCCCGATCGGAAATGGTGCTGTGCGGTCTTCGACGATCGTCTGCGGGATTTCGTAATAGGTACAGACGTTGGTTTCGGTTGGGCCATAAAGATTCAGGTAGCGGGGGCGCGGAATCAGAGCCTTCAGCCTGCGCAGATGCTTGACCGGAAAAACCTCGCCGGCAAATAGAATGAACCGAAGAGCGTAGTCGTCGCGAGCATTAAGGCCGCCGTGCTCGACTAGAAGCGTCAGTACGGAGGGCGTGGAATACCAGACGGTCAACCGCTGCTCCGCGATAACCGAGGCCATTCGGGCCGGGTTCTTGCCGAGCTCTTCACCGATCAGGAATACGGTCGCGCCGTGCTTCAGCGGTACGTAGATGTCGAGGAGGGACAGGTCGAAGTGGAAGGGCGCATGAGAGGAGAAGCGGTCAGTCTCGTCAGGGGCGAGGATCTCGGAGCACCAGTCCACGAAGCTCGAGCCATTACGATGCGTCAGCATCACACCTTTCGGCTGGCCGGTCGAGCCCGAAGTGTAGAGCACGTAAGCCAGGTTCTCCGGCCCCGGCCGCGCCGATTCGTCCTCCACCGCCAAACCGCCCTCGGCTTCCATGCGAGCCAGGTACGTCGAGAGCGGCGAGGAACTGTCGGACCCGTCGAGCGGCAAGAGCCGAGGTTCCGCATCTAAGCGCGCTAACTCGCAGCGCAAAGCTTCGGCTCGGAACGCCTCCACGAAAATCGCGCGCACGCCGCAGTCGGTGAATATGAACGCATTACGCGCAGGCGGCGCCAGAGAGTCGACAGGCACATAGGCCGCGCCGACCTTCAAGATACCGAATAAAACAGCGAGCGAAGCGATCGACTTTGGAAGGCAAATGCCGACGCGATCCCCCGGACGGACGCCTATCCGACGGAGATAGGCGCGCACTCGGCTCGACAGCGTGTCGAGTTCGCCGTAAGTGATCTGCCGCCCGGAACTCGCCTCGACGGCTGCGCACGCACCGCTATGCCGCATCGCGCTCTGTTCCAGATATTCGTGTAAGGTAGCGACCGTCATGACGGGCTCTATGTAAACGCCTGCTTCGATTGGACGAAATGGGCAATATGGGCGATGGAGTTCAGGTTCTCTGGCACGAGTTCGTCGGGGGCGATTTCGATACCGCAGGACTTTTCTAGGTAGGCAACGAGCCTAAGCGTCGCCAGCGAGTCGAGAATGCCGCCATCTATCAGCTCCGTTGAATCCGTCAGATTCTCCGGCCTTTCACCGGGCAGGAACTCCTTCAATATGAAGTCCTTTGCCATTGTCCTAATCTGGATCGCATCCATTTTTCCTCCTTTTGTGGAGCAACCGCAAGGTTCAGGGGAATTAGATCCCGGCGTTGCTGCAGCACCTCGTAAAGCTTGTCGGCGATAAGCCGATGGCCAGCGGCGTTTGGGTGATCATCCCAAGGCGCTACTTGAAGGGTCCGCCAGTCGTACCCGTCATACACGCCGGAAAGATCGAGAACGTTGAATCCGGCCTCGGCAGCGAGGCGCCTCTCCAGGTCAGGATTGGTCCTCTCGTCTAGTCTGGGAAGATAGATCCAAAAGACCCCCACACCTTCACGCTTCGCAGTTTCCACGATTCGAGAATAGATCGCACGCAAAAGTGTCTCTCCGTAGGGCGTGAGCTTTCGTCTAATCACCTCACGATCGGCCCTGTGATCTATCGCGCCCTGGCGTATAATGTCGCGCACGAAGTCGTAGCGATATGCGGAGCCATTCTGGATTGCTTTCACGAGCTGCTTTAGCATTCGCGGATTAAGCGCGCTGTGCTCAAAGTAAAAGATGTACTGTGGTTTGAATGCAAGCACCCGATCCTCGATGATGGCCAGCATGTCCAGACTAGCATAACCCCCAACGGCAAAGTTCAGCACCTCGTAGTGTTGATACCCGCTGTCGGCCGCCTGCTCATTCAACCGCCGCTCCAACAGGCCCTCGAAATTCTCGTCATCCGCGACACCCTCGCCGAAGACGTGCGAAGAGCCGACGACTGCAATTCGTAGGGTGCCGGGAGGAGCGAGCTTTTCGTAATCCTGATCTCGCATGCCCCAGCGGTTGATGTGGACCCGGGTTCCCTTAAAGTCTGCTTGGGAGAGTGGACGCAGATAGGTCGTGGGAAGCGCACCTGTGAACTCACTCAGCGGCGTTTTGTCTAAATTCTCCCATCCGTCAAGTCGTCGTTGGCCATAGACAATCCACAGTTCTGGGTTAAATGCGCCGACATTGACGAGGTTCTCGTAGTAGCCGCGCTCCAGGTTCGCCCTGTCGCGAGTGTTGAGGTTCGGCATTCTAATGTCGGCCATTGCGGTACTGACTGTCTCGCCCAGGCCACCGCGAACCCCCAGGAGCGAGGTGCAAACCGCGATAAACCCGCAGACACCGACCGACGCAACCGACCGCCAGAAACTGTACTGGCGGTCGGCGGCGCCACGCGCGAGCGCAAGGGCAGGAATGCCAATTATAGCTACCACCGTGACCAGCACGAGGACGGGCGTCATTTTGCCGGGACCTTCGACGCCCACGGTGTCGAAGACCGAGAACCATAGCGGGACCGAGCTCGCGCTCCAAAACGACCAAAGGAGCGAGATAACGACGAACACGCCGATGGTCCGGCCCGCAGTTTGCAGCGAACCGTTCCAGCTGAGTGCCCCGCCACGCAGGCGCCGCGTGCGACCGTGCCGCATTTCATAGAGGGCGTTGATTGTCACGAGCACGGCCAGGATCATCCAGAAGAGGAAGTCGTTCCAGGTGAATACCCAGGTGCCACGCAACCAAAACCACTGATAATT
Organism: Mesorhizobium sp. M0768; assembly: GCF_040320195.1. Lineage (NCBI taxonomy): Bacteria > Pseudomonadati > Pseudomonadota > Alphaproteobacteria > Hyphomicrobiales > Phyllobacteriaceae > Mesorhizobium > Mesorhizobium sp. M0768. The sequence continues at coordinate 112,447 of NZ_JAMYPD010000017.1, forward strand.
GTGCAGCAGCCAAGTCGCGAGGAACGCCAGGAGTGTCGCGCTGACGAGCGCCACGCTCTCTCCCCAGCGTCGAAAACGAAAATAAACGGGATAGTATACAATTTTCATTATAAAGTCTTTCCAATATATATTTATTCGACGCCAGAAGTCTGTAAAGCTCGAGGAGAGGAAATAGAGATTGTGGGTTTCTGGAAGATTGAATCCAAATAAATGAAGAATCCCGCTGATTACGTGAAATGTTCCTGAAATCTTCATATAAAGCAAAAACGGCCAGATCATGAACTGCACAAGTTCAACCTGATTCTGTACATCCGCTGCATCGATCACAAATCGCTGATATACGATGCGGTAGCATATCAAATGGATAGCGCCGCGAAACAGCAACTGAATACCCGTTTGATATATATAGTGCTGGTCAGCATTGTAGTAGCTGCTACGGAAAGTCCTAAAATCTACGACTGGAAAGAGCGGGAAGCATACATTCGGCAACATAAAGAAATACGCGAGCCGTTCCGACAGCGTCGACATTCTCTGTTCTCGCCGCATTTCGTATACATAGACGATTAGACGGAACATGAACATGGAAGCGAGCACGGGCCAGATTGCGTGCGTCCATGGGGTAGCTATCCAATCGATCCGTGCGGCGGCGAGCCCGCAGCCGGCGCCAACCAGCACCAGCACTCTCCATCCAAAAGCGATCGGCAGGCGAGCAATTTCGATCAATACGAGCCCAATGACGACGATCCAGGCAGCATCGATGAGGCCTTCAAATCTCCAATGATGATGGTTGGGCCCAAAGTTACCAAAGACTGCGGCGATACCCGCGAACGAGAGCAGCACGAAAAACTGCAGCCGGTAACGCTGTGGCAGGAAGTAGTGCACGCACCAGCCGGCGAGAGCGACGAGCAGGACGCGGACAAGCGCAGTAGTCTCAAGCCTGAGGAGATAGACGAGTGTGATGAAGAGGGCCAACTGGCCGGCTATGGCTAACCAAGCCAGAATGCTCCTCGGGTCAGACTCCGTAGGACCCGCCGACCAGGGAAGGATCAATGTCTTCATATCAAAGCCACGAATCTCTTGATCGATGCCGGCGCACATCGACAATAAGCAACTTGGGGCACGCGAAAGTTCCCCGAGCTGCAGGCCAAGCGACCTCTGCCATTGGCTCCTGTCCCCTGGAAAAGGTAAGCGCACCGCTTCCTTAAAGCGTTGCCTTGACTACTTCTTTTTCTTTCAACGAATCCGATTTCGCGCAAACGCGTTAAGCAGAGACATTAGCATAGAAGTATACCGCAAAATAAGCAGTCCGCTGTGCCCGGGGTAACAGCGATATGTCTCTGAGACGTTTAAATTAATCAGGCTCAATCTGAGCGACTGGGATGACCCCCCTCCTTATGGAACTGCACGTGCCATGACCCAACAAGGAGAAGGGCAGAGAACAGGATTCGGGGGTCTTGAGGATGCGGCATGCCACCCATCGATGCACGGCTGGGCATGGAACGTACCCATCCCATGGATTCAGCGCGATCGGTGCGGCCATATGAAAGCACGGGATCCGGAAAACAAGATCGACATGGGGCATCGACTGCGGATCGTTCATGTCATTACCCGTCTCATCAATGGCGGTGCTGATGAGAATACTGTCCATTCCTGCAATTGGGCCGCGCAAAGAGGACATGATGTTGTCCTGCTTCACGGCGAGACGGTCCACCCGGAAATCATAGCTAGAGTGGACCCGCGGGTGAAACTCATTGGTGTCCCTAGCTTGACCCGGTCCATTTCGCCCCTTTGCGACGTGAGGGCATTGTTGTCGCTTACCCGACGCTTCCGCTCGTTGAATGCCGACATCGTGCATACGCACACCAGCAAAGCAGGCATTCTCGGGCGTTTCGCGGCATGGGCGGCGGGCGTTCCAGGGATCGTTCATGGCGTGCATATCGTGCCTTTTGTCAATGTCGGTGTCGTCGAGCGGTTTGCCTATCTCGTCTTGGAAAAGCTGGCAGCACCACTCACCAGTGCGTTCATCAGTGTGAGCGAGGGCATCCGTGATTTGTGCTTAAGCGCAGGAGTGGGACGTCCGGACAAACATTATGTGATCCATTCCGGATTCGATCTCGATCGTTTTCGCAACGCCGGTCCGCCCGATGATTGGCGCGATTTGTTGCGCTTGGCACCGGGCGCGCCGCGGCCGCCTGTGCTCTTGATGATCGCTGCATTCGAGCCACGGAAGCGACACACGGAATTTCTGGACGTTTTCAGGAAAGTCGAAACCCGCTTACCCGACGCGATGCTTGTGCTTGCGGGCGACGGACCGCTTCACTCGGTCGTCGAATCGCGGGCCAAATGGCTAGGGCTGGGGCGCCAAGTGGTCTTTACCGGCTATCGGGACGACCCGGAGCGGCTGATCGCGCTCGCGGATCTCTGCCTGCTCTGTTCCATGCGTGAGGGACTCCCCCGCGTGGTCATGCAATATCTCGCCGGCGGCAAGCCTTGCGTCGCTTGCGATCTGCCAGGTCTTCGCGAAGTGCTCCGCCCTGGTATCAACGGTGTGATTGCACCCGCGCACGATTTGGCAGCCATGGCCGACGCCATTGCAGCCCTCCTTGAGGATCGTGAAAGACTGGCTGGCCTCGCCCAAGGTGCCGCGGCGACTGATCTTTCGAACTGGGACGCCAGGCTGATGGGCAAGCGGATCGATGCCATTTACCGCAAAGTTCTCCACCAGCATTGGGCAAGCAAGGGAGTGTCAGCAAGGCGTCCTGTCCGAAATGTTGCGCTTCCGCGATGAACGGCTGTGACCTGTGCGTTTTACAGTGATCGATAGGTTATCAGATTGGATAGCGGTGCACGCTCTTTTTTGCACGTGGGACCGGTTGTAATCTTGGTGGCCGCCATCGACCCGAGGGACGCTATCCGGCGGATTGATATGATTGTAACAGAAATTGCATCTGCGCATCCGATGAAGTTCCCGCGAGCCGAAGCTCGTATTCTGCTCGTGCTCCCAACTTATTTTCCTGAGTCATGTGGCGGCGCTGAACAACAGACGCGGCGATTTGCCCGGGTGCTGGTTGAAAGGGGCGTTTCCGTAACTATTATAGCACCCAGGTTGTCGCACTCGACGCCAAAACGCTCCGCCATCGACGGGGTGCCCATCCAGCGCCTTCGCTTGCGCGCGGCGCCGAACTTAGGCGGGCGGCATATGCTGTCGTTCCTGTCGTGGTGTGTGCAGGTTGTGGTCTGGATGCTGCGCCGTCGCGACGAATTCGATGTCGTATATATCATCCATGCCCGACTTCATGCCGTTCCGGCTGCCTTGGCGGGAGCCCTCCTGCACAAACCGGTTCTCGCAAAATTGGGCCGGGGCGGACGGTGTTTCGATCTCGATGTGGTGCGCGAAAAGAGGATCATCGGTCGCTTGGCGTCCGCCCTGATTAAACGTCATGTCACGGCGTTCATCGCCAATAGCCGCCAAATCGCTGGTGATCTGAAGAGACATGGCATCGACGCAGATCGCATTCATTTGATTCCGAATGGGATCGATCTGCCCCGCAAGGCGCGCTGGGAGCCGAGCGCCAATGGCAGCAGGCGCTTTATCTGCCTTGGCCGTCTCGAACCGGAAAAATGCCTCGAGCACATGATCGATGCGTTCGCGGCACTTCCCGCCGAGGCAAAGGCGCAACTCACTATCCTGGGCGACGGCCAGTGCCGCGTCCCTCTCGAGGAACAGGCGGCCCGGTTGGCCCTTTCAGGCAACGTCACATTCGCCGGGGCGGTCGAAGATGTGTTTCCCTTTCTGTGGGAGGCTGATTTCTATCTTTCCACCTCGGCGTCGGAAGGCATGTCAAACGCCCTGCTCGAGGCCATGAGCTACGGCGTGGTCCCAATCATCACCGATGTCAGCGGTGCGTCCGACATTGTGGAGCATGAGCGCAGCGGCTTTCTGGCCCGCTCACATGCCGAGTTTTCCGGGCTTCTTCGTCGCGCGCTCGGCCTATCGGAAGCCGAGCGCTATGAGATGGCGCAGCACGCAGTACAGACAATCGCCGCGCGGTTCAGCATGGAGAGCGTCGCCCTGCAGCAAATGGAGCTATACTCCACTCTTATGCAGCAGCATGTGACGTCTGGGACCAACATGCTCGGTACAAAGAGGAGATTCGTCCGGTAGAGTGCTGCTTTTGCCAAGCGAGGATCTGATGCACAGACGCTCATATTTGGCCAGTGGACGAAAAGCAGGAAGGGCGGTTTACTCCGTCTTCGAACGCTGCCGTCGCTAAGGTTTGTTTTTCGCCGGTTGGCTCGTTACTCTATGTGATCGGGACTAATATGAGACCTCGTATTCTTCTTATAACGCGCCTTCATACGCAAAATGCGGGCAACGAGGGACTCTCTACAGAGTTCATACGGTACGCAATATCCCGTTTTCCTGCTGCGGATGTTCGAGCTATTGATCGTTACCCACGCTTTTTCGAACAATTTGATCTGAGGGGCATCGGTGGAGGGTCGATCAAGGAGTTTGACGCACTAGCTCACGCGCTGACATTGCGCTTTCGCAGGGAGGACGCGCTTTTGCCAGCGAAAGCTGAGTTAAATTTGGTCAAGCTTGACGAGACTGGAAAGGAGCTTCGTGGTCCCTTCCGAAGAGTAACGCGTAAGCTGGCGTTGCGCAGAAAATTGGCCGGCATGGGACTAATCGAGAGATCAGTACCTGTAACCGCTGTAACAGCTTGTTGTACTTCTGATTTAGTCGTTTGGAATCCCGCAGGGGAAATTTGTCCAACCGGCGATCCTCATCAAGTCATGCGGTTGCTTCTGTTGCTTCGAATCGCTCAGTTAAGCGGAAAGAAGACTGTCGCAATCAACCACAGCCTCGAGATCGGGAACAATGCTCTCGGTGCCTTGATTGCTCACGTATACAAGAACCTGTGCTATTTGAGCGTGCGCGACGCAAAATCGGTTGAAGTTGCGATAGATCTTGGCGTGCGCAATTCGATTATTCATGAGGCACCGGATATGGTATTTCTGGCCTCACAGACATCGGTGCCGGAGGCTGCGAGCGCCATACCCCGCGGGGCGATCGGGCTTGCCGTTAATGGCTTGGGGGCTATGCAGGGCGTGGATGAATGGGCGCGTCTGGCAGAAGGTCTGAATAAGACCGGGCGTCCCATCGTTCTCGTGTCGAACGCAATCCATCGCGATTTGGCTTTCGCCAGACGCTTGAGTCGAATGATCGATAAATCCACGGTTATCAACCACCAGCCTCGATATCAGCAGCTTCGGTCCATATACCGAAAATGCGATGCCGTCATCAGCAGCCGCCTGCATGCTTCGATTTTGGCGCTTTGCGAGGGTGTCCCGGTCGTTAGCATCGAACCGTCGGTCTTCAAACTATCAGCGATCTTTCGCCAATTGGATTATCCGCTCGAAACTGAAAGATTGCAGCAGGCTGGTTGGTCGGATCGGGTCCTTGCTAAGCTAGCACGGTGTCTATCGGAGGAGCGATCTTCGATTTCATCGGCTGGTGCAAACGCAATTTCCCAACAGCTGAGAAGGATAGAAGTGGCGTACGCACCGTTGTTTGCGCTTGCATAGGTTGGGCGCGTGTCCACTGTTGTCGGGCATCTATGCATGTGATCGGCGAAAAGCGCGATCCCCATGGCGCCGATTTGTTCGTGTTTCGTGGGCGCGCAGGGCAATTATCGACATTCTGCATACGGTTTCCGCTTTGCGACGGTTGCCTATCGCTGGCATCCGTTGTTTGGGAGCACGTTGCAGGTTTCGCCATTTCGTCGTGGGAAGGCGTTGACGTGCATCTACACGGAGGAGCGCCCTGACCTTTGCCGCGAACTCCCGAATTGGATGTTCGACGCCGGCTACTGCGCGGGCATGACGCTCGGGCGACCCGAAATCGGCATCGAGGGTCTCAATGAGTTGACGATCGTCCTGACGGCGCTCGGCGCGAATCGCAAGCAAGGCGCACAATCCCGCCCTTCAAGGAAGAAGGAGAGGGACGGTGCGAAGAAGCCGATATCACAATCGCGCGCAGCTCATCCTGCAGCTGGAGCGTCAAATTCCTCATCCGCCAGTGGGCAAAAACACAAAGGGACTGGTCGAGACATTGGCCGACCTTCTGCTGGAAGCGCTGGCGGCCGAAGCGGATCAGGGAGGCGGTGATGAACCCGAAGATCACGCCTGATCACCTCGCCCGCTCGGCGGTAGTTTACGTTCGTCAATCGACCATGTCGCAAGTGACGGGCAATCTGGAAAGTCAGCGCCGGCAGTATGACCTGGCGGGAGCCGCAGAAGCGGTCGGCTTTGCATCGGTGACGGTGATCGACGACGATCTTGGCCGCTCGGGGTCCGGCCTGATGCAGCGACCCGGCTTTGAGCGGCTTGTCGCCATGGTCTGCTCCGGCGATGTCGGTGCGGTCTATTGCATCGAGGCGTCACGACTGGCGCGTAACGGACGGGACTGGCATCATCTGATTGACTTGTGCGCGCTGGCCGGCACGCTGGTCGTCGATCCGGATGGCGCATACGATCCGCGGCTCGTCAACGACCGCCTGCTGCTTGGGCTGAAGGGAACGATGTCGGAATACGAACTGAGCCTGATGCGACAGCGCGGCATCGCCGCCCGTGACTCCAAGGCCAAGCGTGGGGAGTTCCGCTTCATGCTTCCGCCAGGCTTCTGCTGGAGCGAGGCCGATAAGGTCGAGATCGATCCTGACGAGCACGTGGCCGACACCATCCGGCTGGTCTTCGCGAAGTTCCGCGAGTTGGGCAGCGCGCGGCAGGTCTTCTTATGGCTGCGATCGGCAGACATTAAAATGCCCGTGGTCCGGCGCAATGTCGAGGTTTGCAAACTCGTCTGGAAGCCTCCCGCCTACCATAGTGTCATGCAGATTCTTCACAATCCGCTTTATGGCGGCGCCTACGCATTCGGCAGAACGGCGCAGCGGACACGGATTGTCGAGGGGCGCGCCCGTAAGGCCAGCGGCTTCAGGAAGTCTCGCGACGAATGGCATGTGTTGTTGCGTGACAATCATCCTGGTTACATCAGCTGGCAGGAATACGAGGAGAATCAGAAGCTCCTGCTCGAGAACGCGCATATGAAGAAGAACTGCGCGCGCAAATCTGCACGTGGAGGCCGCGCCCTGCTCACGGGATTGATGCGTTGTGGGCGATGCGGACGAATGATGCGCGTCTTCTATGGCATGGCGAACGGCAACGCCCATCGCTACCAGTGCCGCGGCGATGATGCCCATGTCGGCGCTGGCCTGTGCATCGGCATTGGCGGTCTGCGGATTGATCGCGCCGTCGCCCTGCAGATCCTAGAAGCCGTCTCCGATCGTGCCGTGGAAGCCGCGATCTTTGCTTCGGAGCAGGCCGAGCGTTCGCGAAAGGACATCGTTGCCGCCGTCGAGCGGGAGCTGGAAGCAGCCCGATACGATGCCTCGCTGGCCGGGCGTCGTTACGAACTGGTCGACCCCGCCAAGCGCCATGTCGCACGCGAACTCGAGGCTCGCTGGAACGATGCGTTGGACCGCGTGGCCACACTGGAGCGCCGGATCGCGGAGCTGTCGGCTCTGTCGGCGACACGCCCGAAGGTCGATCGCGCCCGTTTGCTTCAGCTTGCCCATGATCTACCGGCGGTATGGAACGCACCCTCAACCGACACTCGGACCAAGCAGCGCCTTATCCATATCCTGGTTCAGGAGATCGTATGTGATCTCGATGAGGCGACCAACGAAGCCGTGCTGCTGATCCATTGGACCGGCGGGCGTCACACCGAGGTGCGTGTTGCCCGCGTCAAGACCGGCCGTTGTCCAGATATGGCGCCGAGCGCCGTCGAAGCACTGCGCAAACTCGCCGGACACTGGCCGGACCGCGAGCTTGCCGTATCGCTCAACCGGATGCGCTGCAAGACCGGCGATGGCGAGACCTGGACGACGGTGCGCGTGCGCGAAATGCGCGAGCGGCTCGGCGTACCCGGATACGATCCAGCCAAGGCTGATGGCGAAATGATCAGTCTGATGAAAGCCGCCGAACGGCTTGGCATCTGCGTCGGGTCCGCGAAAAGCTTGGCTCTCAAGGGCATCCTGCCGGCGAAACAGATTTTGCCCGGTTCGCCCTGGCTGGTCCCCGTTGAAGCACTCGCTTCAGAAGCGGTGCGCATAGGGGTGCAAGGTATCGTCGCTCGTCGACCGAAGTTCTACGAGCAATATCAATACGATAAAGTCGTCCGACTGCCCGGACTCTGACAAGGGGATGCATTATGAAACGAACTGCGGCTCGTTGGTCAAGATTATCTGGCACGAGGGATCGGCATGTCGCTCTACGCCAACGATCTTCAGCTGATAGTTTTCCTTGCGGCAGATATGGATCGGGGATTTCGTACAGGCAATACTGCCCGTTGTAGGCATGGCTGGTGATGAGGCGGTGTTTGGCCCATCTGGTGACGGTGTGCTCGTGGATATTGAGACGCGCGGCCGCTTCCTGTTTTGTCAGCATTCCACGTTCTCGCAGGCGGTCATAGCGTGAGCGCAGCTTGTACTGGTGAACGAGATAGGCCACCACCCGCAAGACCGTGAAGCGCGCGTCGTGGCGACCGCGGCGCGGCCTCGCCGGGGCGATATCCTTGTTGGTTGAGGACTTCGGCGATCTCGGAATAGATGGGGTCGTCGAGGAGTTTGTCGACCAGTTCGACAATGCCGGGCTGCGTCTTGACCTGTTGCGCGGAAGATTTTGGGCTCATGGTGGTGAGCGTCTGGATCTTGCCGCCCTTGAATCGCACGTGAAGCTTGGTGGTGCCTTCCGCCGGCAGCTTGATGACTTGATGAGGGTGACATCCTCGATGATGTGGGCAAGCAGTCGCTTGCGTTCGCGGTTTGGGGTATCCGGATCGTAATTACCCATCCCTTGCCCCCTCGATGCGGCACGGTGCGTCGTCACTCGTCGTCGATGTCCGGGTACTGCGGTGGAGCCTTGCCGATCTTGCCGACGATCCTAGGGTAATTGGCATCGGGCTGCGCCTGCCCTGTTCCAATAACTTCAACGCGGAAGCGCCACTCGTCACCGTAGTCGTACAAGAAGGTCATTGCCGAGCCCACCTTCTGGAAGGCTGTGGTGACGCGCGTGCCCCTCACGCTGCGAGAGCCGCTCCCTTCTATGTCGGCGAAGAGTTCGAACCGCTGGGGCGAGTCGAACAGCTTTCCGTCAGTTTGAATAAAAGCCGTAGGCGTGGTCCATGTCGAAGCCAAAAGCCGCTACGATGGCTTCGGCCAGATCCGCTAGCGTGCTCGACCTCGATACCTCGATGTCCCGATAAAGCCGTGCCCGAAGAGAGGCTCGGAAGATCAAGGTCGCGGGCTCAGTCATGGCGGATTTCAGGCGCTGACAGTTTGAAGTTTGAAGGATGATTTTGAAGGGGTTCGTGCTCGGTGCGAGACGAGCCGTGTCGACGACGGTTCGAATGTCGGCTTCGCTCTTTGCGGCCCACATGGCGCGATAGCCGTTAGTGATCTTCCGTTGGACGACGGCGGGTCCGAGGGCGCGTTCGCATGCGTTGTTCGTCGCGTCGACCATTCCTGGCCATTGGGCAAAGGTCAAATTGATCGCGAGCTCGCCTGAACCTGTTTTGGATATCGCGGGCCAGATCGCACGATGTTGTGGTGGCGAGGATATCGTTCAGACTTCGCTCCAGGGCGCGACGCTTGCCGGCGATGGTCGAGCGGCGAAGGTATCGATACCGCCGGGTAGGGCGAAGGCTCTTTGAAGCCAACGCTTGAGCCGTGAGGGCAGCATGTCCTCACTTGCCTCGTCCGCATTAGGCGACGTCGCGGGCGAGATGCGCCAGGCAGGTCTGATGCGCATTTGCGTGCCCTTGTTGTGCGGCATAGCGATCGGAACACCAGACGTCGAGCCGATGGCCGTCCATCAGGGTCCGGACCACGACGACGCCGCGCGTTGGCGCTGCTTGATCAACAACCGCTTCGGCGCAGCGAAACACCCAGTGGTAGGCGGTGTTCCCTTCGTTCCGCACGCCGGTCTCATCGGAGGCGATGACCTTGGCCCGGCGCAACGCCGCGACGGCCTTGTCCCACTCGGCCGCGAACGCGCCCTGCGCACGGCGCAACATGTTCATCAGTCCGCCCTGCCTGAGCCCGAAAAGGTTCGCGAACGGGCTCTGCAGCCGCTCGTAGGACAGGGCCTGGAAAGGCTTTGAGATAGGTCGCTACGGCGTGCACGCGTGGCCCGAACGGCGTCCCCTTCGCCGTATCTGGCACAGCCGCGACGACCAGCGTGCCGCTGGACGGGCAACGGACTGCCAGACGCCGATGGCGCTCAATTGCAGGCCTGATCGCGGGAAGCTCAATCTTGTCGTGCTCGCTGACGGTTTCGGCAGCAAGATCGCTCGACAGGCTGGCGCGGCAGCAAAGGCATTGGTCGGGATGATGATCGATGATGCGATCGGCATCCTCACGCATGGCGCGGCTGTGACCTTCATGACCCGCCTTGGCGCCGCCGGGCTTTGCCCTGTCCCGACGCGCCTTGCGATCGCTCGAAGGTGGCTTGGACGACGTGCGCGATGTCTTCTCTGGCCGCTGCATCCGCAGCACCAGATCGATCAACTCTTCCTTCGTCAGACGCTGCAAATCAGATTCAGGGATTCTTGCCCCTGACAAGGGCGGGCGTGGGTAATTACCTTTGCTGATTTGGTCATCCCGGATTCAAACGCGTTGTATATTCAACATCGATCTTCGTCCTCTAAGATTGAAGGGGTCCTCTAGGTGGTGATCCAATCATCTACTGATCAACCGTAAGCGGGGCGACGCAGTAAGACCACGGTCGACGAATAGGGTCGAAAGAGCCAGAAGTATCTATGATAGCGAGCCTTGAAGCGCTCAAAGTCAGCAAAAAGGAGATACGGAAAACTTAGAAGATGCCGGGTAAGCAACCGGATCAGCTCCCGTGATGTATGCTGGCTCAATAGATCGTTCAGATAGGTGCTGTCCGAAACGACGGCCTCTTGCAGGCAGGTGAAATCAGGAAAGAGGCGACGGATTTCGTCGGGGGCTGGCCGGTAGAGCGTATCGATGGGGTCGAGGTGATAGGGGTAGCTGTACGGGCCGGTGACCAGCAGGAGACCCTCAGGCTCCACGATACTGGCGCAGGCATCGGCAAATGCGCCCGGATCAACCAGATGCTCGAGTAGGTTGCTGCACATGACGAGCTTGGGATGGAGCGCCCTCAGTTGCTCCTGGAAGGCCAGATCCAGTACATCTCCAACCAAGTCCACTCCCTCCTCTTCCTTCATATCGATATTGAGGATACGTATCCCGCGCTCGCGAAGCGGCTGAAACACGAGTAGGTCGACGTGGGGCTGTTCCACGGTCCGGAAGTGGGCGGTCGAGGAGCCGATATTCAGGCACGGATTCATTGCTTCGCTCGGAAGCGAAGCCAAGATCGTCTGAACGTGCTTGGCTTCATTCGGACGCATCGGCGAGCATTCCCCATCCGCTAGTTACAGTGTGCCAGGGCCTGTCGCCACAGGCCCGCATCGTTATCACCGTTCGCCTCGTCGTTTGCTCTACCCTCTGCGAATTCAAGGGCCTGGGCTGCTCCATCGAACCTCGTACAGGGTCTCCATGACGCCGGAGCCGTACCTGTTGAAGTCCTTCAGGTCCTCGCTCGTCAGTCGCTCGATCGCAGCAGCGTTTATGTTCTCGGCCAGGAGTGACGCCCAGTAGCTTTTGTCCACTATGCGCATGGTGCGACTTGCAGACGCGGCGGCCTCCTGACCGGGCCCATAGCTCTTTGGCTTGTGAATATAGGCGTCCTCACGGGGCCGCGGCAGCGCCAGGCGCCCGTACAGGCGATCCAGAAAGCGGAGAGGATGGGCAACCATATCCTCGAACCTGACAAGCAAGTAGTTGTCTCTGGCAGCCTGTTCCTCAAGCATCTTGCCGGCAATGTGGCTGTAGACTCGACCCGCCATCATTGCCGGCACCCCTCGGCGCTTCCATGAATCGCAAAGGCCGTAGCCGTTTCTCACCAGCCCGACGAAGATCGTCTCTTCGAACTGCTTCTCGATTTCAGAGTTCAGGAAGATGTCGTACTCAGTCACCTTGAAGAGGACGTGGCGCGCGAGCGCGAGATCGAGCCCCCTTTCCTTCCGCAGCTGGTAGTCAGCGGCGATCGACGCTTGGATGCTTTTTTCCAGACGCTTCTGAAATCGCTTCGCGTGGAACACTGACCTGGAGGCAAGCTTGCCCGCCTGGAGTCCCAGACGCCGGTAGACCTTTGGAGGAAGATTCCAGCCGCCGTTGTAGTAGAACTGCCAAAACTCATCGAAGGTCATGAGGACGCCGGGCGAAGAGCCGATCATATTCGCCAGAATGTTCGACCCGCCGCGGCCGAAGGAATTTATGACAATGGCTCGATCCATTCTGAGGTCCAGGGATTGCGGTTCGGTGCTTCCGGCGCGCGGATAGATCTTCGGAGCAAGCTAGGCATCTTGTAGCAGAATTGCCAGAACTTGTCTGCGGCCATCTTACGTCGAGAGAGAGGCAGCGATCATGTTGACCTGTATGTTCGAGCCCCCTAGACCGGACGAATGACGATAACGGCTCGTTCCATAGTACCTCGATGCTCGCAGACCACTCCGTTCGAAGGATTCTGTTGTCGCCTCGGCGCGCCGCAGGGCGTCATTGAAAAGCCAAACTAAAGCGGCGAAATGTTTTTGCGAGGAGAAGCGCAATAATCGGTAACGGGCGTCCTGGTCCAGCCTTAGCTCGAAACCAGCGGATATTGGCGCGACGTGAGATAGGTAAGGCACACGATAATGACCGACCGCATTTCTCGCCGGGATTTGGCACGGGCCGTATGCGCCGCCCTTGTGCTGACGGCATCCGGTCGCCCAGGACTGGATGCTCGCGCCGCCGGTCCAGCGCAAGGCTCGCAACCGAAAGCTCACTCCTGGCATCCGGGTCTGTTCCCGGAAATGATCGTGAAATCTTGGTTTCAGGAGGACCTGGCCGAAGGCGAAGTCTCCTCGTGGCAATCCGGCGGTGTGAAGCCGGTGGCTGCGGTGCAAGCCGAGCCCACCCTGCGCCCGACAAAGCTTCCGAGTAACGGCGGCGTCCTCTTCAAGAAGGACACGAAACAGGCGTTGACTTGGCCCGTCGATAACGATGCCCCGTACCTTCACCGCTGGTGGTTCGTGATCGCCCGGTGCAATTCGGCAGTCAACGCCGATGCGAATAACGTTTCCGTTCTTTGCGTCAATGGAGCAGAGGGTGGCCCGCTGCATCGCCAGCCGCAGGTCTGTTTCAAGCCCTCCGCAGGCACATTCGTTTCGCGGCTCCATGACGGCAACCTCAAGAGCGAGGAAGGGCAATGCTCGAAGGATTTTGGCGACTGGAATGTCATGGTCGGGTACCGCCGCGGATTTGTGATGCAGGCCGTGGTAAATGGGGTCAAGACGGCGGGCCAGACGATTTATGCTTTGGCACCCAACCGGATGAAATCGCAGAGCTTCATGGGCGATGTGAACAATCCGATGAGGGCCGAAGTCGCGATCGACTGTGTCATCATTGGACAAGGCGAACTAAATGACTCGCAGATCGACAAGCTGATCGGATGGGGGATGTGGCGCGTCGGCCGGCAATCCGCCCTGCCCGACGATCACCCCTATCGCCAGAGGCCTCCTTCAGCGGTGGATGCGAACGACAAACCGGCACATTATGAGTTCGATTCAGCCTCGTGGGCGTCCTGGGCAGCCATCGGCAATGAGCGATATGCTCATCGTGGTGAGGCGGCGCCCCCGATCCGCGGTTATTCAACGGTCTTTCTTGACGACTTCGATTCCGGAACGATTGTCGATGATTACAAGGGCGCTCAAGCCAGCATTTGGTATGCGCCGACCCATCTCGCGGGCGTCGGTGTTGATGCCAATGCCCAGCGGGTCTCGGCGTCGCCGTCCTCATATGTGCACGACGCCGCCAGCCACACGCTAGCGCTCCGGCTCTTGCACAAGCGCCGTTGGAGAACAGGTGCGTTCTCTTCCGTGAACAACAATGGCCAGGGTCGGTGTTGGGGAAAGGGGATCTTTGAGATCCGCGCCAAACTACCGAAGATCGCAGCGCCCCGCCCCGGATTTTTTCCTGCCTTTTGGGCGTATGGCAGGGAGCATCTAATCTGGCGGACGCGTAATCGCCTTGAGACTGACTTTTGGGAATATGACGGCCTCAATGGGGCCTATATCAACATAAGCCAGCACGTCCACAAACCCAGACTCGATTATGCAGATCCAAATCTCGCGCCACGTGGCGTGCACCGGAAAATCGCCGGCTATCAAGTCGATCCATCAAATGGCTTTCCAGCGACGATCGACGTATACGATGGCGAATTTCATACTTGGTACGCACAGATCGAGGATGATTATAGTTATTTCGTGATCGATGGCTATGAAGTGGCGCGCGTTCCGTCGACGCCGGAACTCACAGCCAAAAAATACATCATAGTGGATTTCGCTTACGATGAAAAAAAGGGCCGCGCTCAACCGGACCTGTCGCAGACGTATGACATGGTGATTGACTATATAAGGGTCCGGCAGACGGAAACGGATCTGGCTAGGGTTCCGACGGGGTTCAGCGCATTGCCGGCCTTCTCGGGCCAGGCTTCACCGGGCCAGGCGCTGACTGTCGTAGCGAACGTTATCGCGTCGCAAATTGAGTGTCTATGGTATCGTGACGGCGTTCCGATCGTGGGCGAAACCGGCACAAGCTATGAGCTCAGCTCGCGGGATGTCGGGCATAAGATTCGCTGCCATGTTCGCGCGGTCTCTGTGCTCGACCAGCCAGAAGCCTGGACCCCAGAAAGCGAGACCGTCGGCTAGACTAGGCCGCATCGACTGCGCGCGGTCAGGATGCGTCATCACTCTCCGTCGACTGCGTGATGGCTCTGCCCACTAGCAGGCTGTTGAAGAAGTCTGACGTATTGCCTTGAGGATGGCCTCGTCGCCGTTGTGGTAGGCGAATGTGATCTCGATCGAGCCGTTGTCAAGCAATTCGGCATAGCCATCGCCTGTGACTTCATCCATCTCGTCACACCCGGCCCATGTGAAGTGGCTGTAGCTCAGATCGAGACCGGCTTGCAGGGCGCCAAAGGCGATCTTGCCGTTGTTGTCGGGTCCGATGGCGATGGTTGCGGGTCCACCGAGGTTCAGGTAACCGCGATCCCACAGATCGGCTTCGATGATCCGCCAGCGGCCGATCAGTTGGCAGCCTGCGGGCACGGTCATTTCGACGCCGCCAAGAGCTTGGGCAGCCGCACCAGATTGTAGGCGGCGGCCGCGAAGGTGAAGGCCCACCCAACGCGGTCGCGGCCGCGCAATTTGGTCTTCTCCTGCCCAGCGACGGTTTTGATCCAGCCGAACGCCTCTTCGATGCGCTTTCTGATGCGCTGGCTGACGGCATAGCCACCGTGGCGCGTGGTGCGGCGATCGATCGCCGAACGACGGCCGTTCGTGTTCTGCGCTACGTGGGGTGTCACCTTCATCGAGCGCAACTCGTTGACGAAGTCCTCTGCGTCATAGGCCTTGTCGGCACCGAGCGTGATCGCCCGCGGCCGGTCGGCACGAGGTTCGATCATGTGCAGGGCCGCCACCCGCTCGGCATGTCCGTCGGCCAGCGTCAGGCAGGCTTCCACCAGCAGGCCGTGGCGGTTCTCCTTCAACCCATGTCCCATGAAGCACAACCTGGCCTCCTTGCCCCGCCCTTTGCGGTAGAGCCTGGCGTCGGGGTCGGTAGTCGAGGTGTGCGTCTCGTTCGATCGCCTCTCGCCGTGGAAGTCCGCTTCCGCATTGCGTCCGCCGCCGTCTGCCGGCGGTTCGCCATGACCGCCGCTTGGGCCGCCCTTTGGCTTGACGCTCTTCATCGAAGCCCAGGCCTCGATCAGCGTGCCGTCGACCGAGAAGTGATCCGTGGACAAGAGCTTCTTGACTTTGGGTTGCGCCAGCACGGCCGCCAGGAACTTCGCCGCGGTATCGCCCTCCAGCAGCCGGTCACGGTTTTTGGAGAACACCGAATGGTCCCAGGCTGCGTCGTCGACGCCGATGCCGACGAACCAGCGGAACAGGAGGTCGTATTCCAACCGTTCCATCAAAAGCCGCTCCGAGCGGATCGAATAGAACGCCTGCAAAAGCATTGCCCTGAGCAGCTTCTCCGGCGGGATCGATGGCCGTCCGATCGGCGAATACAGCGCCGCGAAGTCCGCTCCAGCGCCGATGCCGCCTCGTTCACAATCGCCCGAATGCGGTGCAACGGATGATCGCGCCGCACCCGGGCTTCAACGTCCACGTAGCTTCGTCCGTGTGTCCGTCCCCGCCCCGCACGATTCACTCCACCTCTTCGTGGTCAGAGTGAAATCACGAACTTGGGACTGTCGCGAGCTCTTTTTCAATAGATGGGGTGATTGGGGTCTCGCCCGAGCCAAATTGAGGGCGGCTGCTCCTGTCGAGATGTGAGAACGTGGTCGATGTAGATCGCCACAAACATCAGGAGGAGCAGCCATGAAGTATTTTGCCGGACTTGACGTGTCTTTGGAAGAGACCGCGATCTGTGTCGTCGACGAGAGCGGCCGGATCGTGAAGGAAGGGCGGGCGGCGAGTGAGCCGAGGGCGCTTAATGAAGCCTTGCGGAAAATCGATCTGCCGCTGGAGCGCATCGGGCTCGAAACCTGTTCGCTGACAGCCTGGCTTTATGACGGTATTCGCGCCGAAGGATTGCCGGCGATCTGCATCGAGACCCGGCAGGCCAACGCGGCGATGAAACCGATGCCGAACAAAACCGATCGCAACGACGCCCGCGCCTTGGCGTAGATCATGCGCACCGGCTGGTATCGGCAGGTGCATGTGAAGAGCCAGCAGTGTCGGCTCTGGCGATCCCTCCTCGTTGCGCGACGCACGGTCCTCAATGAAATGCGGACGATCGAAAATGTCGTCAGGGCGATTCTGCGGGAGGCCGGCATGAAGCTCGGCACTCCAGGCCGCGCAGCTTTCGCCCATCGCGTGCGCGAACTGATTGGCGCAGATACGGTCATCATGGCGCTTGTCGAGCCGCTTCTGGCGATCGTGGCAACGATGTTGCGCGAGGTCGGGCGACTGACAGAGCAGGGCTTCAATATCGCCGGCAAGGAGCAAGTCTGCCGGCGCCTCATGTCCGTGCCCGGTGTGGGACCCATCACCGCGCTCGGCTTTCGTGCCACGGTCGATCAGCCGGACCGCTTTCGCCGATCGAGGGATGTCGGAGCGCATTTGGGTCTGACCCCGGCACGCTATCAATCTGGCGAGACGGACATTCAGGGCAAGGTAAGCCGATGCGCTGACGAGCTCGGCCGCACGGCCCTCTATGAGGCGGCTCATTTGCTGCTTGTGCTCAGCAAGAAATGGTCAAGCCTCAGAGCGTGGGGTATGAACGTCGCCAAGCGGCGCGGTATGGCCCGAGCCCGAGTTGCTGTTGCTCGCAAGCTCGCTGCCATCCTGCATCGCATGTGGAGCGATGCGACAGAATTCCGCTTCGGCAAGGCACCCGGCTCCGTATCGGCCATGAAATAGGCACAACGGACCAACGAAGGAGCGTGGGGACGACGGGCAAGGCGATCTCGTTAGCAGGCACGATCCTGGGACGAACTCTCCTAAGGTCGTTCAACAGATTGAGACGCCTCGCTCTACGGACCCCATCATGCGGCGGCCTAACGCCGACTGCGAAGAGAAGCGAGTGACCCGCGGGGCGACATGGTCCGGAAAATTATCAGGAGGAGCTTGACCTCAACGACCCCAATCAGAGAAGCCTGTTAGGCTAGCAGTCCTGGCCGCAACCGAGAAGCGGGAGTTTTCCCAATCCGGTAGGAACATGATGCCAAGCTTCCCCCTCCAATACGGCATCGCGGGTTCCGCTTACTGGTGAGACACGCGTGCGGCATGGCGGAGTCTTTCACCGCCTGTCGGCATCGACACATCCAACAAGGTTCTGTTTCCGGGAAAGAGAACATGTTAAAAGAATATCGCGCCGCGAGGGGCTGTGATGCGTTATCTCCTCACATTCGCGATACTAAGCCTCTTCCTACCAATCAGGCTCGAGACGGGTCTTGTATTGCTGCGTCCGTTCGAGCTGATCACATTGCTGGCGCTCATCAACGGCCTGGCCACGGGGCGTTGGCAAAGCTTGGCTTTTCCAGCCGGTTTTCTACTGCTCCTGCCCTTCTTGGACTGGCACATGGTCTCGGCCTTCAGCGTGGGCATAGAGAATGGCCTGCGCGAGCTGTTGCAGATGTCAGCCGTGGGCGCCTTTGCGTTCGCGCTCGCACAGGAGACCAGACGGCTTGAGACGTACAAGACCGTGAACATCTTGCTTTTCGGCATGGTGTTGATCCTCGCCTATACGATCGCCTGGCATGTGGATCATGGCTACCTGGTCGGTTGGAAGCATCTGTTCGATCCAAGGCTCGTGTTCACCTTCCTTCCAATTGCGCTCGCGGGGCTCCTCCTCTTCGCCAACCGGGCC
Organism: Mesorhizobium sp. M0768; assembly: GCF_040320195.1. Classification (NCBI taxonomy): domain Bacteria; kingdom Pseudomonadati; phylum Pseudomonadota; class Alphaproteobacteria; order Hyphomicrobiales; family Phyllobacteriaceae; genus Mesorhizobium; species Mesorhizobium sp. M0768. Next base: position 131,010 of record NZ_JAMYPD010000017.1, read on the forward strand.
AAGGGGCGCACCCTTTGGTTTGTATGGGCAGGGCTACTTCCCCTGCTCGTGCTATCTGGGGAACGCAAGGCGTTTTTGATCTATCTGTTTCTGACCGCTGCACTTCTGACGCGCGGAAGGCTTACTGCGATGGTACCGGCGATCGCCGCCGGCTTCATGGCTCTTCTTGCGGTGTCGACCATGGTGGACAACCCCTATGTCGAGAAGCAATTGCAGTCCATGCTCGATCCGCTGAGCATGGGGCAGTATGAATACCTGGCCTCAACGGGGAAATATGCCTCTGGAGACACGCCGAGCAATGTCCAGCGCTCGTTTTCCTGGACTCTGTCCAGGCAGCTCATCTCCGAACATCCAATAATGGGCGTGGGTACGAACCAATTCAAAAATATTATCGATACTGAGTTCCGCGATCTTCCTGCCGAGCTGCGGCTGGGAATCCATGGCGAGTTTCAACGCATCCTCACCGAGAACGGCATCATTGGGCTCAGCCTCTACATTCTGATATGGGTCGCCGCATGGTTTCGATTAAGTCGTGCTCTAAGCTGGGCACTTTTTCACGGATTGATCGGAGCGGCCCAGGCACGGCTTCTGCCCCTCGTGTTCCTTGTTCCCTGCGCCTTCTACGTTGGAACAGAAGCCTCAGGCACACGAGCTTTCGTCACGCTAATCCTTGTCTCGCTCCTGCCGGAATTGACGCGGCACGGGCTTTGCCTATCATTGAACAGGGCGCGGAGGAGTCACCCGACAAGCATGAGGCATCCTCGATTTCTTGGGCGCCCCTTGCCAGGAAGCACAAGATGAGTGTTTCGGCTATCATGACATGCCACAATGAAGAACGCTTCATTGTGCAGGCAGTGGAAAGCGTGATCAATCAGACCGCATCGAACCGCATCAAAGAGATCATCATTGTCAATGATGGCTCGACGGACGGCTCGACGGAAGTGATTGCGTCGCTGGCCGATCGGGAGCCGCGCATACATGTCCTGACGGCGGCTGGTATTGGGCCTTCATCGGCGAGGAACCTTGCCATCAGACATGCTACCGGTGATTTTATTGCAATTCTCGACGGCGATGACCTCTGGGCTGAGGACAAGCTTGAGCGTCAATTGGCCGTCTTTGGCAATGGCTGCAAGGCAGGTCTTGTCTATGGTGATTTTGTCGATTTTTCCGCTCCGGATCTTTCCGATGCTCTACACGTCGCCGTTCGCCGCTATCGCGCGGACCAATGCGATACGCTGCCGACATATTTTCTGCTTGATGGGCCGATTGTTCCTTCCAGTATCGTTATGCGGCGGGAGATTGTCGACGATATCGGGTTATTCAACGAGGCATTCAGGGTTGGAGAGGATACAGAGTTTTGTATGCGCGTAGCCGAGCGCTGGACATTTCAATATGCGGCCGGAGCACTCGTCTATAAACGGCGCCACGGCTCGAACACAACCCGCAGACTCGACGCGCTTCTGTCGGTAGCCGAACGCCTCACGCGAGAATGGGTCATGCGACGGCCGGAGCTTGCGCACCTCGCTCGCCGGCGCAACGCGCGTTTGTACGCGAAAGCCGGCAATGATTGCGTGGCTCAAGGCGAAAAGAAACGCGGAGCGCGCTTACTCATTCGCGCGATGCGGCACGATCCATTGTCCTGGCGGGTGTACGTTTACATTTTTCTTTGCGCCCTGCCGAGGGGCATGGATTCGCAGGTGCGCCGCGCAGCCAAGCTATTGTTCTACCGCGCCTTGCGCAAAACGTTTGCTGAGGGCTCCTAAAGATGCTGGCGGAATGGCGAGAGTTCGAGCATCTCATGCGGCAGCCAGGGAATCCTTCCGTACCGCTTATTCTGTACCGCAACGGCAGGACCATAACGGAGACGAAATCCGAGCTCTCTGATGCGCGAACGGCCGATTATCCGGTTGTGCGTGGTCAGCCCGCACTGATCGATTTCTCTTGCAGTCTCGTGCGTGCCGATGTGCTGACGGCAAGTGGCATCTCACCCATAAAGAGGCGATCGAACTGGCTGAGGATCACCAAGGGATGGCTCTTCGGAACTGCAAATCTCAGCGCGCGAAACGTTGTCAGCTTTCGCGATCACATTCTCTCGCACGGCGTTGAGTGCCCCCTCGTGCTCATGATCGGCGCCGCAACCAAGGGCGCGGGGACCGACGGCCTTTATGAAACCGAGGCCGTTCGACAGATTGCATTCGACATCTACCCGACCGCATACACGCATTTCATCGCGGACGCCCATCAAATTCCGCTTGCCAGTGGCTCGGTGGACGGCGTCTGCATTCAGGCGGTCCTCGAGCATGTGATTAACCCGGAACAGGTCGTTTCAGAGATATCCCGCGTGCTCCGGCCCGGCGGTCTCGTCTACGCCGAGACACCGTTCATGCAGCAAGTGCATGAGGGCGCTTATGATTTTACGCGCTTCACTGAGGTCGGACATCGCTGGCTGTTCCGGAATTTCGAAACGATCAGTCGCGGAGCGCTCGGTGGACCCGGCTTGTCACTCTACTGGGCGGCGAAATATTTCCTGCGTGGCCTTACCCGGAGCCGGCGGCTTGGTGACGTCTTGAGTCTTCCCTTCGCGCTGGCCGCGCTCATGGACGGCATGATCGGAGAGGATCACAAGATCGACGGCAGCAATGGGGCCTATTTCCTGGGAAGGCTTACCGGAACCAGTATCTCACTAAGCAGCATTGTCGACGAATATCGGGGCGCTCAAAGCTAGGAGTCTGTCCGAGTAGTCACTGGTCAAGTTGGGACGAGTCTGATTCTCTGCGGACTTATAAGCAAGGAATTTCGCCCCTGGAAGTTCGATGAGGCAAAGCTTCTGCCGCCGAGCCTGAAGGACTACGTGCCCCAAGAACCACCTCTCTCGGCTGATCGTGTCGCTGGTGAGGAAGGAGCTTGATCTATCCGCGATTAGCGGCAGTTACACGAACGTGCTTGGTCAGCCGCCGTTCGATCCGCGCATGATGACGGCGCTGCTTTTGCATGGCGACGCGAGCGGCCTCTACTCCTCACGCCGGATCGCCACGGCTGCCTTGGAGCATGAGGATTTCATGATGATCGTGGCGGGCGACCCGCCGGACTTCCGCACGATCTCGGACTTCCGCAAGCGGCACTTGCCGGCGCTGGCTTCGCTGTTCGTGCAGGTGTTGAAAGCTCGCCGAGAAAGCAGGTTTGGTGAAGCTCGGGCACGTCGCGCTCGATGGCACCAAGATCAAGGCGAACGCGTCGAAACACAAAGCGATGAGCTATGAGCGCATGAAGAAGCGGGAAGCGGAGCTCACGGCCGAAGTCGGCCGCTGGCTGGCCGCCGCCGAGGCCGCAGATGCGGAGGACAAGCTGCACGGCACGAAGCGCGGCGATGAGATGCCCGATTGGGTGGCCGACAAGGAGAGGCCGCTTGCCAAGATTCGCGCGACAAGGCCGAGTTGGAGGCAGAAGCGAAAGCCGCCGCCGCGGCGGAGGAGCAGCGCCGAGCCGAGGCCGAGGAAGGGCGCATCACAAGCTCAAGCGGGCGGGATGGCGAAGCAGGTACAGGCTCAGAAAGCAAATCGTCGAGCCAGTGTTCTGACAGATCAAGCAAGGGAGTTCAGGCGGTTCTTGTTGCGGGGCATCGAGAAGGCGAGCGCCGAATGGGCGATAATCCGCACCGCCCACAACCTCACAAAGCTCGCCAACGCCGTCTAAGCCGGTTATCGTTCATGAAACGGCCAAACGCCAGGACTAACTGGACAGGTTCCTAGTCTAGCCCATCGCGGGATGCACGCCGGGGCTCACGCATCCAAACTTCCACCTCTCCAAGATCCCAGGCCACACATCGGCTAGTCAGATGGAAACGGCGAGGAAAAGGTAGTAAGCATTCGGATGCGTCAGACAGTGGAGCCGGATCTTGAGTAAGTCATCCGAGAGCACCTCGAAATCGCTTTCTGCTCGATCACTTTCCGGGCTTGCCTGGGTGTCGTCAGGGACTCTGATCTCTTCTTTCCTGCGGGTAGGAGTCGTTGCCATCTTGGCGCGCCTGCTGGCGCCGGAAAGCTTTGGTGTGGTCGCCGCGGTGCTGGTCGTTTGTGCTTTTGTCGAAGTATTTGGACAGATCGGAGTCGCTCCCGCTCTGGTGCAGATGGACGAAGTCGGGCAGGAGGACGTTGCGACCGCGCTCGCCATTAGCCTAAGTCTTGGCCTTGCCGCCGCGGGAGCGATCATCTTCAGCGCTGCCTTCATAGGGCAAGGGTTCAATATGCCGGAGATCGTAAAACCGCTGCGGTTGGTCGCGCTGATCTTTCCGCTGCGAGCACTGGGCATGGTCTCGAGTGCGCTGGTCCAGCGTGCGCTTAAGTTCCGAGCGATGTCATTGATCGATCTTAACGGCTACGTCTTCGGCTATACGCCAGTGTCGATTGCGCTCGCCTATTATGGTTTTGGCTATTGGGCGCTGATCTGGGGTTATATCGCGCAGACCGCGGTGTCAAATGTCGGCTACATCTTGAACAGCCCGCACTCCTTTCGCCTTTCCTACAGCCATGAGTCGGCGCGAAAGTTGTTGCGTTTTGGTGGCGGCATCACCCTTGCACGCATCGCCAGTTATGTAGGGATGAACGTGGATTATTTCGTGGTCGGCCGTTTTCTGGGCCCCGCTGCGCTGGGCTACTATTCGCGTGCATTCTTCCTAATGCAGCAGCCGACCAAGCTTATTGGCAACGCCGCTGACCAGGTTCTGTTTCCCATTTTGTCGTCGATCAAGAAGGAGGAGGCGCGGATCGTTCGCGTCTATTATCTCTGTACGGCCGTAGTCTTCGTGCTGTCTTCCCTCGCCTCGTTCAATTTGTTCTTACTCTCCAGCGAGTTTGTCAATGTATTGCTCGGTAATGCTTGGGCGAGCGTCGTACTCCCATTTAAGCTCTTCTGCTTGTCAATGCCTTTCCGCATCGCCTGGAAGACAAGTTCGACGCTCATCAGGTCCAAGGGCGCCATCCTGCAACTTGTGCTATGGCAGTTGTTTTACGCTTTTTGCGTCTTGGTCGCAGCGCTCATCGGCAGTCCTTGGGGCATCAATGGTGTCGCGATGGCAGTCAGCATCGCTATGGTACTCAACTATTGGGCGAGCGCGGCTGTACTGGCGACGCTCTATCCAGTCCGCCTCGTCAAAGAGGCCTTTGTGGTCATGAAGGCGTTGGGTGTAGCAGCTTTGGCAGCTTGCTGCACTTGGGCCATACTTTTACTGCCGGGTATTCGCGAAGCCGATGGGCTCTATCGCCTTGTCATTGGCGGGATTATGTGTGGCTTGGAATTGGTCATCGTCATGCTCTCCCTGGAACTGGTGTTTCCTGAGGAGGGACGTTGGCTCAAGGAGAGGCTCGGTATCACGAAGTACTTGCCAGCATCGCTTCGCTCTCTTGGCCTACAAAGGCGCTCTGGCTGATGGTCTCCTACCGTCGTCCCGACAACATTTGTTTGGCTGGAACGAAAGATTTCTGACAAGATCAAAGAGGATATCCGCTTCTTGAGGTCTGATCGGCGCCCTTGCAACAATAGTGTGAGCGAGGCCTAAAGGCCGCCTTGCGCACCTCTCTAGTTGGGCAGGATGATTGCCACTCTTTCAGCGAGGTAGCCGGTGTCGTAACCTGACGGTGCTGACCCAGAAAATCCTGGAGCAAAGCTGGCATTCTGGTGCGTTGTTTGCCTTTCGAGGCAAGCGCGGGGCGGCATCGTGCGGTATAGGCGCCTTTCGATTTGCCTTTGACGGGCTGCAGGCGATGATCTTGCGGTCTGCCAGGACGGTTTGGAACCAGTCGGCGTCGTAGCCCCTGTCGCCGAGGAGGGCTTTGGACTTGGGCAAGGCATCGAAACGGCATGCTCGGAGAGGACCACAAGATCGACGGCAGCATGGGGCCTATTTCCTGGGAAGGCTCACCGGAACCAGTATCTCACGAAGCAGCATTGTCGACGAATATCGGGGCGGCCCGGCTGCAACAGACGGCGGCTTCGACGGTTCAGACATCAGAAAATGGAAACCGTGGACTTCAATACGCTCTCTCGATAGAATGGCAGACCGGTTGTGAAGTCCCCGAAAACCTGTTCGCGATGTCTCCGGTCCAACGTGGGCCCTCGTTTTGGGGAGGCATTAAGGGGTTGCGAGGTCTCTTAAGGCGGGTAAGAACTGAGAGATCTTCCGACCTGCACCACCCTCACCACAAACGGAGAAGAATCCACACAGGATCAGGCAGTTATTTGCGATAGTTGATACGAGGTGCAAGATAATCGGAGCGCTTCACGGTCACATGCGAATTCTTTACTTCATCAACGGATTCGATCCCGGTGGCGCCGAGCATGGGCTGCTCACCTTGTTGCAAGCAGGATTTTTCAGCGGCCACCAGCTGAAGATTCTCGCCTGTTGCCGCGGTCGCGGGTCTCTTGCCGATCAAATCGCCGCACAGATCGGAGAGCACAATCTTATCCTGACTTCGCAGAGTGAAGAGCCTTCCTTGCGCACCTTCGTGGGTACGTTCTTTGTAATATTGCGCCTCATCCGGGAGTGGCGGCCGGATATGGTTGCATTGTCGCTCAAACAGGCCAATCTCGTGGGACGGCTTGCTGCGATGTTTGCTCCTCGGCTGCGCTGCGTTTCATTCGAACACACCGCCCGCTACCGCTCTCGGCGCGCCGCAGCCGTTTATGGCCCTGTGCTCAAGGCGCTGTCCTGGCGCGTCGACGAAATCTGGGCTGATTGCGACAGTACGCTGCAGGAGACGCAAGCATACTTCCTGCCGCGCAGGCGCCGGTCGCATATCGTGCCTCTGTTTTGCTCCGATGAGGCTTCCAGCCACAAGCGCGATTACGCGCTTCGCACACCCTTGCGCCTTGCTGCTGCCGGACGGCTTATCCCGCTAAAGAACTTTGACCGCCTGATCGAGGCCATCCGAATGCTCCAAGACCGCGGCGTTTCTGCAAGCCTCGATCTTTACGGCGACGGGCCGGAACGGCAGGCGCTTTCGCGCAAGGCGGATGAGCTCGGCATTGGAGCTCGCGTGCATTTCCGTGGCTATGTCGCGCGCTGGTTCGAGCTAGCCTGTGATCGTGACATGTTCATCAACCTGTCCGATACGGAAGGGTTCTGCATCGTCGTCGCCGAGGCGATGCTTGCCGGCCTTCCGGTGATCGCGACCGACGTCGGCGGTATCCGCGATTACGGCAAGGATGGAGAGAATATGCTGAAGCTTACTGTTCCCTCAGCGGAGATGGCGGTGACGCAAGCACTGGTGTTCGGGGGCGATGAAGCGCTCCGCAAGAAGATCGGAATGCAGGCACGACAGGATATGTTGCAGGCCTATTCGCAGGGTGCTTTGCGCGTCCGCGCTACGGCGGTGTTGGGTGACGGAATGTAAGGACCGGAAAAGGACTGGCGACCAAGATAGCCGGGCCGGTCATGAACTCTGACGGCTCCGCATCTCACCTGTTCGACATGGTTCTCGACTTGGCCCTTCTCCCAGCCCGATGCCAGCGCGCAGGCCACCGGCTGGAGGAAGCGACGATTGTATTGCTGGTCCTTGCCGACGAACACCGTCTCCACCGCCGTCTTCGTGTTGTCGTAGACGATGCGCGCAGACCCGCCTAAGAAGGCGAACGCCCTGTCATGCGCGTCGATGACCTGCCACTGAATTTTCATCCGGCTGCAGTTAGAGCCTCGGCGGGTTTTACGCCGTATGGCGCGGGTTGAGCAACGGGTGATCGGCGGAGCTGGTCGGGGTTGCGCAGCCGATCGTCCGTTGCGGTGAGATTGGCGGCATAAGCCGCAGGCGTGATGTATCCGAGCGCCGAATGTGGGCGCGATCGGTTGTAGTCGTCTGCCCATTCGGCGATGGTTGTTCGGGCATGGTCGAGGCCGAAGAACAGGGTTTCGTTCAGCAACTCGTCCCGCATCCGCCCGTTGAAGCTTT
>NZ_JAMYPD010000018.1:0-138449 GCF_040320195.1 Mesorhizobium sp. M0768
AGCCATGGCGAGTTCCTCTCGTTGAAGGGAACTCCATGGTCAGATCGACCCCTCTACCCGCTCAAGTCAAAATGGCAGTCGCGCCATCTCAGAACGAGGCGCCTCTCCCGCGAAGCGGGTTCGTGCATTGGGCGCGAAGCGGTCATCCACGATCCTCAGGTTCTGACCCAGGACGGCCGTTCCCCGGTAGTGAGCGGGAAGGGCGCGGTCGTCGAGCGAGTTGTCAGCCGCCTATTTCCGCAGCCCATCAATGTGCAACTTGGGAAGCCGCTGACATCAATTCCTCCGGATTCGGCGCCTTGAAGGTATTGAGGCCATCCTCCAGAACTTCAGTGAAGTTCCAGCGTACGATGCCCGCCCGGTCGATTAGGAACTGACCGACAAGCTGCCCCTGGCCGGAAGCCATCGCCTGCTGGTCGGCTCCCGTAATCTCATATCCTTCCTTCTTGTTAAGAAACTCGTACATTGCCATGACGTCCATAGGCTCGGGCAACTCGCCCGGCAGATCGATACGGATCGCCATGACCGTGTCCATCCCGACCTCGCGCAAGCCGAAAGCACGGTGCGAGGCCCGCTCCGGGTCGGATGCGGCGAGAAGATCGGGTGCCGGGTGGTAACGGAAATAGAGCCGCGCCCGCTCGACTGGCGTATTGACCACCGCCAGGCATTCGACGCCTTTCTCACGCAGGGCCGGCTTAAGTTGCGCCATCGCCGCGACATGGCGCCGGCAGAACGGACAGTGCAGGCCTCGGAACAAACCGATCAACAACGGGCTACGGCCTCGAAAATCGTCGAGCGCGATCTTGCCTTCGCGGGAGATCGCATCGAGAATAATATTCGGCGCCCGGTCGCCCGGCTGGAGCGGGCGTTCGACATTACTCGTGGACATGGACAACCTCCTCGCCCCGGATAAGCACACCCAGCCATCCGGAGTTGAGTCCATGCTGGGCAACGCCAGGGCAAAAATGCGTTCGACCTTTGCCATATTGCCGAGGTCGAGATTACGCGCGTTGCAAGTGCATCATAACACGAAAAAAGCCTCTGCGGGTCGCCCGTTTCGCGAGCTGTCGCGAGCGCTGTGGTAAAACAATGTAATCGTCTCATCCGTGCCATGGGACGACACAGCGGCGGGACCGATTGGATCTTCACATGCTCGCGGTGTTCAAGTCTTGAAACTTGGGCGGCTTCGATGTGCCCGGACGTCAAATGCCGACCGTACAGATCGCGGAACTCTGCCCTCAGCGGAACCGACCGCCATGCAGCCAGTTAACCCGCATGAAACTTCCGACCAGCGCAAGGCCACGTCATGAGCATTTTGCAAACCACGAAGAAAGCCGTCGGGCAGGTCACCGGCGTCGCCAGGCCGGGCCGGCGAGAGGTCGCCGACCTCCTGAGGCCGCGCAAACCGAACGAGTTTCGGTTCAGCGATGATGGCCTGGTGCCCAACCATCCGTTCTGGCCGCTGGTCGTCTATCGCGGTGCCGTGACGCTGCCCGAAGACTTCGATCCGGCGGCTGTCATCGAGGCGCTTTTCGAGGCAAATGGCTGGGGCGATAGCTGGCGCAACGGCATCTACGGTTACGTCCACTACCATTCGCGGATACACGAGGTGCTGGGCGTTGCGCGCGGCACGGCCAAGGTCCGCTTTGGCGGCAGCAAGGGGCGGACGCTGTCGCTGAAGGCCGGCGACGTCGCGGTGCTTCCGGCCGGCACCGGGCACCAGCGTCTTTCCGCATCCGACGATTTTCTGGTTGTCGGCGCCTATCCTCCATCCGGCACCTATGACCTGTGTACGACCGCCGCCGACCATGCCAAAGCGGTCGTCACGATCCCCAGGGTCGGCCGTCCGCGCAAGGACCCTGTCTATGGAAGCAACGGCCCGTTGCTCGCAGCCTGGGAAAAGGATTGAAGCCGTTTTCTTGCAGGTTGGCTTCGGGGCTAAAACCGGATCCTTGACCCGCCGCTCAAGCCGCCAGCACCGCCGCATCCAGCCCGCGAATGATCTTCGCCAGTTCGACGCACTCGTCGTGCCGGACCTTGTTGCGCCGCCAGGCGAGGCAGATCGTGCGTTGCGGCATCGGTTCCTGGAACGGCACGATCTTCAAATCGGGGATAGTGCTGGCCGGCCCTGCCGCCATTTCCGGGATGAGCGTGACGCCGAGCCCGTGCGCCACCATCTGTAAGAGCGTCGTCAGGCTGGTCGCGCCATAGCTTGCCATCGCCACCGGCCGCACGTTGCCGCACACGGCGAGCGCCTGTTCGCGCAGGCAATGGCCTTCCTCCAGCAGCATCAGCCGCTCCAGTGCCGGGCTCTCCGGTGGCACCGGCGGCGAGGCGAAGGCGGGATCGCCGGCCGGCACGGCCAGGAAGAACCGGTCGGAGAAAAGTTCCTCGGTAATCAGGCCTGGGTAGTCGAGAGGCAGCGCCGCGACGAAGGCGTCGAGCTTACCCGAACTGGTGTCCTCGACCAGCGAGGCGGTCACCGCTTCGCGCAGTTCCAGCTGCAAGGCCGGGAAATGCCGTTTCAGCTCCGGCAGCACATGCGGCAAGAGATAGGGCGCCACCGTCGGGATGATGCCGAGCCGGAAGCGGCCTTCCAGCGCCGGGCGGCCGCGCCGGGCCGTCGCCTCGACGTCGCGGACGTCGGCAAGAATGCGCTCGATGCGCGGCAGCAGGGCCACGGCCTCGTCGGTCATCCGCACCACCTTTCCGCCGCGCTCGAACAGACGGCAATTCAGCCGCAGCTCCATCTGGGCGATCTGCGAAGACAGCGCCGGCTGGCTGACGCCGGCGAGTTTTGCGGCACGGCCGAAATGCAGCGTCTGCGCCAGCGCCTCGAAATAATGCATCTGCCGGACGGTTAAACCGATCATAAGGAAAACCTATCAGAATAAACAGCAAAGGCAATTTGTCTTTATCGGCTGGGCGGGCTAGTCTGGAACCATTCCAGGATGGCGCGGCCGCCGGCCCTGCCCGGAAAATCAACAAAATCCCGAAAAATCAACAAATCGGAGGCAAAGATGGACGCGAAAACCGACGACAACAGCGCCGGCAAATGCCCGGTCCCACATGGATCGGCCAGGAGAAGCAACCGTGACTGGTGGCCGAACCAGCTTGACCTTGGCGTCCTCCATCAGCAGTCCAGCCTGTCGGACCCGATGGACGAGGACTTCGACTACGCCAAGGAATTCAAGAGTCTCGATCTCGATGCGGTGATCAGGGATCTGCACCAGGTGATGACCGATTCGCAGGATTGGTGGCCGGCCGATTTCGGCCATTACGGCCCGCTCTTCATCCGCATGGCCTGGCACAGCGCCGGTACCTATCGCATCGGCGACGGCCGTGGCGGCGCCGGCGCCGGCCAGCAGCGTTTCGCGCCGCTCAACAGCTGGCCGGACAACGCCAATCTCGACAAGGCGCGCCGGCTGCTGTGGCCGGTCAAGCAGAAATACGGCAGGAAAATCTCCTGGGCCGACCTGTTGATCCTCACCGGCAACGTCGCGCTGGAATCGATGGGCTTCAAGACCTTCGGCTTCGCCGGCGGCCGCGCCGATGTCTGGGAGCCGGAGCAGGACGTCGACTGGGGATCGGAAACCAAGTGGCTCGCCGACGAGCGCTATTCCGGCGACCGCGAACTTCAGGGCCATCTCGGCGCCGTGCAGATGGGGCTGATCTACGTCAACCCGGAAGGCCCGAACGGCACGCCCGATCCATTGGCCGCGGCGCGCGATATCCGCGAAACCTTCGCCCGCATGGCCATGAACGATGAGGAAACCGTGGCGCTCATCGCCGGCGGCCATACCTTCGGCAAGACCCATGGCGCCGGCGATGCATCGCTGGTCGGCCCGGAGCCGGAAGGCGCCGACATCGAGGCGCAGGGCCTCGGCTGGTCGAGCAAGCATGCCACCGGCATTGCCGGCGACGCCATCACCTCGGGCCTCGAGGTGACCTGGACCACGACGCCGACCAAATGGAGCAACAACTTCTTCGACAATCTGTTCAACTACGAATGGGAGCTGACCAAGAGCCCGGCCGGCGCCCATCAGTGGACGCCGAAGGGCGGCGCCGGTGCAGGCACCGTGCCGGACGCGCACGATCCCTCCAAGCGCCGCGCGCCGGCGATGCTGACCACCGACCTCGCGCTACGCGTCGACCCGGCCTACGAGAAGATCTCGCGGCGCTTCCATCAGAATCCTGATCAGTTCGCCGATGCCTTCGCCCGCGCCTGGTTCAAGCTGACGCATCGCGACATGGGTCCGGCCGTCCGCTATCTCGGCCCGCTCGTGCCGAAGGAAGAGCTGATCTGGCAGGACCCGATACCGGCAATCGACCACGAGCTGGTCAGCGAGCAGGACATCGTCTCGCTGAAGGCGAAGATCCTGGCCTCCGGCCTGTCCGTCTCAGAACTGGTCTCGACCGCCTGGGCCTCGGCCTCGACTTTCCGCGGCTCCGACAAGCGCGGCGGCGCCAACGGCGCCCGCATCCGCCTGGCGCCGCAGAAGGATTGGGAGGTCAACCAGCCGGCGCAGCTGGCCAAGGTGCTCGAGACACTCGAAAGCATCCAGAAGGGTTTCAATAACTCGCAGTCCGGCGGCAAGAAGGTCTCGCTTGCCGACCTGATCGTTCTTGGCGGCGTCGCCGCGATCGAGAAGGCGGCGAAAGACGGCGGCCATGACGTGGGGGTGCCGTTCACGCCAGGCCGCATGGACGCCTCGCAGGAACAGACCGATGTCCAGTCCTTCGCCGCGCTCGAGCCGAAAGTCGATGGCTTCCGCAATTATGTCAGGGGCAAGCCGCCGATGTCGGTCGAAGCGATGCTGGTCGACCGGGCGCAGCTGCTGATCTTGACGGCGCCGGAGATGACGGTGCTCGTCGGCGGGTTGCGGGTGCTCGGCGCCAACACCGGTCAGTCGAAGCACGGGGTGTTCACCGACAGGCCGGGCACGTTGACCAACGATTTCTTCGTCAACCTGCTCTCCATGAACACGATCTGGGATCCGGCCGCCGGCTCAGATGAGGTCTACGAAGCGCGCGACCGCAAGACCAGGGCAGTCAAGTGGACCGGCACCCGCGCCGACCTGATCTTCGGCTCGCACGCGCAATTGCGGGCGCTGGCCGAGGTCTACGGCTCGGCGGACGCCGGGCGGAAGTTCGTCAGGGACTTCGTCGCCGCCTGGACCAAGGTGATGAACGCCGACCGTTTCGACCTCGCGGCCTGATCCGGGCATATTTCTCGACGCAACGAAAAAGGCGCGGGCCTCGACCCGCGCCTTTTTCATGAAGCCTTCGAAAAGTCAGTCTTTCTCGAAGATACCGGCCTTGGCGACCACGCCGGCGATGGCGCCGCCGATCAGCGGCGCGAGGATGAACAGCCAGAGCTGGCCGATCGCCGCAGTTCCCGAAAACAGCGCCGGTCCGATCGAACGGGCCGGGTTGAGCGATGTGCCGGTCACCGGAATGATGGCGAAGTGCAGTCCGGCCAGCGTCAGGCCGATGACCAGGCCGGCGAAGGCCGTCGTGTGCTTGGCGTTGGTGACGCCGAGGATCACCGTGACGAAGGTGAAGGTGCCGATCAGCTCCCACAGGAAGGCCGAGCTGACGCCCCATTTCGTCACGTCCCAGCCATTGGCGCCGAAGCCACCGGTGTGGCCGCCGACCTGTCCGGAGACGATGATCCACAGCGCCAGCGACGCGATGATGGCGCCGATGACCTGCGCGATCCAATAGGGAATGACGTCCCTGGCCGGCATCCGCCCGGCGAGGAACACACCGAGCGTCACTGCCGGATTGAGGTGCGCGCCCGAAATCGGGCCGATCGCGTAAGCGGCCGCTATCAGGCCGATGCCGAACGCCAGACCGATACCTTCCTGGCCGAGCGGCAGCGCGCCGCCGAAGCCGCCCGTCACCACCGAAGCCGTGCCGATGAACACCAATAGAAACGTGCCTAGAACTTCCGCCAGATAAGTTTTCATTGCCCTCTCCTCGTATCGACCCGCGGCTCCGCTTTTTCTGCGACGCGAATCACCGCGCAAAGAGTATTCGCAACCGGAAAACTTGCAAAGCAGAGCAGTTTCGCAAGCCGCTATGCTTGTGAGCGCCGGACACGAACATTAGAGACGTATAATATATTTATCGAATTGTTCGTTCCGCATGCCGGCGCCCGCCTGGTGGCCGCGGCTCGCGATGCATCAATCCACATTCGTCACCCCTCGGCATGGATCGTCTCGCCGTTGGCGAAACAGAACTGTTTCAATCAGGGCACGAAAAGCTCTAAGAGCAGGGCCAGAATTAATTTACTGAATAATGGAAGACGACAATGAGACTGGGCGGGCGGCTGGCGGCAGCCATTGAAGTGCTTGACGAAATTGGCCGTCGCCACCGGCCGGTGGCCGATGCGCTGAAGGACTGGGGCCTGTCGCACCGCTTCGCCGGCGGCGGCGACCGCGCCGCGATCGGCAACATCGTCTACGACGCGCTGCGCCGCAAGCGCTCGGCCGGCTGGCTGTTGGGCGAAGACACACCGCGCGCCATCGGCTTCGGCGCGCTGCTGCTCGAATGGGGCCAGACGGCGCAGTCGCTGAACGAGGCGCTCGAGGGCGACAAGTTCGCGCCGCCGCTGCTTACCGCCGACGAATTGAAAACGCTCGGCGGTCGCCGGCTTGCCGATGCGCCGCCGGCGGTCAGGGCAGACATCCCCGACTGGTGCATGCCGCTGTTCGAACGGGCGTTCGGCACGGCCTGGGTGGAAGAGGGTGCCGCGCTGGCGACGCGCCCGCCGCTCGACCTCAGGGTCAACACGCTGAAGGCCGATCGCGGCAAGGTGCTGGCCGAGTTGGCGGAGACCGGCGCCAAGCCTGCGCGGATCGCGCCGCACGGCATCCGCATCCCGCCGATCGAAGGCGACGGCAGGCACCCGAACGTGCAGGCCGAACCGGCCTTCCAGAAAGGCTGGTTCGAGGTTCAGGACGAAGGCTCGCAGATTGCGGCCGAACTGGCCGGCGCCGAGCCTGGAATGCAGGTGCTCGACTTCTGCGCCGGCGCCGGCGGCAAGACGCTGGCGCTGTCCGCGGCGATGGACAATCGCGGCCAGATCTTCGCCCACGATGCGGAGAAGGCAAGGCTGGCGCCGATCTTCGACCGCATCCGCCGCTCGGAAAACCGCAATGTGCAGATCGTCACCAGGCCGGCCGAACTGGCGCCGCTCGGCAAGCACATGGATATCGCCCTGATCGATGCGCCCTGCACCGGCAGCGGCACCTGGCGGCGCCGGCCGGATGCCAAATGGCGGTTGACGCAAAGACAGCTCGACGCCCGCAAGGGCGAGCAGGAGACGATCCTCGATGCCGCCAGGGACTTCGTCAAACCCGGCGGCCTGCTGGTCTACATCACCTGTTCGGTGTTCGACGAGGAGAATGGCGACCAGGTTTCGGCGTTCCGGGACCGCCATCCCGATTTTGTCCCGGTCGATCACCGCCAGCTTTGGGACAGCCGTTTTGCGGGCCACGAAGCGGCAATGCGCATTGGCGCCGCGGGCGGCATTTCGCTGTCGCCATTGCTGAGCGGCACCGACGGCTTTTACTTCTGCGCGCTGCGGCGGGCCGGCTGAATCGTTGCCATCGATACAGGGCTAAGCCGAATGCTGCAGTGCAGCATTTGCGATTGCCTGCCGCCCACCCCTCTGCGATAAATGCCTTTGCAATAAGATTTGCCGAGAAACAAAGGGCGACGGCCATGGCAGCAAAGATCGTTCCTGCTCCCGATTATGAGGACCGCGTCAGGACGTCCTTCGCGCGCCAGAACGCGATGATGACGATTGGCGCCGAGCTGACGCTGGTGACGCCCGGCATCATCGAGATCGAAATGCCCTATTCTGCGGCGCTGACGCAGCAGCACGGCTTTCTCCATGCCGGCGTCATTTCGACGGCTCTCGACTCGGCCTGCGGCTATGCGGCATTCTCGCTGATGCCGGAAAATTCCGGCGTGCTGACCATCGAGTTCAAGGTCAATCTGCTGGCGCCCGGCAGGGGCGAGCGCTTCCTGTTCCGCGGCTCGGTGACCAAGCCCGGCCGCACCATCATCGTCGCCGACGGACAAGCCTATGCGTTCGCCGTCGACGGCGAGGCCAAGCTGATCGCCACAATGACCGGAACGATGATGACAGTGCTCGGCCGCGACGGCATCGAAGGCTGAGGAGCGGGTAGGGAGGATGGACGATCATGGCCGGCAAGACACCTGGTGAGCTCACCCCGATCTCCGGCAAGTCCGTTCTCTTCGTCATGGCGGCGGAGGCCGAATACGGTCCACACCTGCAGCGGCTGTTCACGCCGCTGATGACCGGCGTCGGACCGGTCGAGGCCGGTATCGGGCTCGGCGCCGAACTATCCCGGCTGCATGCCGGGATGGGGCTGCCCGATCTCGTCGTGTCGCTCGGGTCGGCGGGCAGCCGGACGCTGGAGCAGACGGAAATCTACCAGGCCGTTTCGGTTGGCTACCGCGACATGGACGCCTCGCCCCTGGGGTTCGAGAAGGGCGCCACCCCGTTCCTCGACCTGCCTGTAAGCGTGCCGCTGCCGTTCAGGATACCAGGCGTCAGACAGGCGACGCTGTCGACCGGGGCGGCAATCGTCTCCGGCGCCGCCTACGACGCGATCGCCGCCGACATGGTCGATATGGAGACCTTCGCCTGCCTGCGCGCCTGCCAGCTGTTCGACGTTCCGCTTATCGGCCTGCGCGGCATTTCCGACGGCGCGGCCGATCTGAGACACGTTGGCGACTGGACCGAATATCTGCACGTCATCGACGAGAAGCTGGCCGCGGCGGTGCAACTGCTGGAACAGGCGATCGCCTCAGGCGCAATCCGGTTTTGAATCATCGCCTAAGGCGCGGGATTGAAGTAAGGCCGCGACCTCATAACCTATTGCGCCGACTCGTTCTTTCTCCAAACGCTCGCCATGGCAACATGTCGGCTTTCATTGGTTTAGCAAAAACTATTATGCAGATTTGTTCCCACCTGTGCCGCCCAAAATAGATAGTCGGAAACCAGCCCGGATATGTCGCCAGACTTTTTTGTTAGGCCGGTATCGCCTACATATCGTGACAACCATGACATATCGATTCGCATGATGCTTTACGTCCCGATGACGGCGACCGAATTCCGCGCTTGCCTAGCCGCCATCCCACTTTCGCAACTGGCTTTCTCTCGATTGCTAAGTGTTGCCCCGCGCACGGTACGCTCTTGGGCGCTGGCGGAGCGGCAGATACCGCCGCATGCCGCCATGATCGCCCGCCTGCTGGCGACGAAGCGAATTACGGTGAAACAGTTGCAGCACGCGGCCATGACCCAACTTAACGGCTAGGCTTTTTCAGCCTTGTAGCATAGGCACTATCAACCTATATTCTCTGGCTGCCGGGCAGCCGTCGTTCCCGATAGGCGCGGCAACGGGAGTAAAACTTATGAGTGACGTCGAAAACATTACGGCGCCCACACCATGGGAGCCAAAATTCCATCTCGACCTCAAAACCGCCAATTCGGGCACATTCTATGCCCTGGTTGATCAGTTTGAGGAATGGAGGAAAACCCGAGCTGAAAACGAGGACAAGCTTGCCAATGGATGGCATATCATAACTTCGGAAATGGCCGAAGGGCTGTTGCTCAAGAATCCAGCCGGGTCCAATCGCAAGGCCGTATTAGCTAACATTGTCTACTACGCGGAACAGATGGCCGCGGAGGATTGGCCCGAAACCGGGCAGCCGTTGATCTTCGATGTCGATGGCAAGCTGCTAGACGGTCAGCATCGCCTCTGGGCTTGCTACCTTTCCGGGGTGCCGTTCGCAACTTACGTTGTCAATCAGCGCAAGCCTATCAAATCGGCCTTCGCCTACATCGATAACGTCAAGGCGCGCACGGCCAAGGATGCGCTAGCCACGGCGGGCCTGAATGGCCTTTCGGCTCTGACGGCGCAAACGGTGATGATTGCCCAGCTTTACGAAAACAAAGCCTATACTGCGACGAAGAAGCACCGTCTTCCGCGCATGTCGCCCAAACAATTCATCGACTACGTCGAGGCGAATCCGAACATTCGCCGGGGCGCCCAGTTGATGGCGGGTGAGCATGCCTCCGCATCCGCGATGATAGGCCATAACGATGTCGCGGCCTTTGCGGCGGTCAAGATTCTCGACCTCCATGATGAATTCACGCTCGACGAGTTCATGAACGACGTGGGTTCCGAGGGTGAAGAATTCGGCGCGGGAAGCCCGATTGCGGGTTTGCAGCATGTCCTGAAACTCAACAGCGTTGCCAAGGAGCCGATGCAGAAACATCAGGTCTTGGCGCATGTCATCAAGGCATTCAATGCTTGGATGGCTGGCGAGCAGGTCAAGAAAATCAGTCTGAGGGTTGATGAAACATTCCCGCGTTTCATGCCGAAACAAGCCGAGGCCGCATAAAAACGTTCAACGGGGAGGCGCGCGAATGCGCCTCCATTTTTCGCGCAAGGACAGAACCAAAATGGCTGTTCATTATCTAGACCATCCTTTCGCTGGAATCTGGCCTCTGTTGGGCGGCGAGGATTTTGCGGAATTCGTGGCCGATATCCGGGCCAACGGTATGCATATGCCGATCGTGCTTTATCAGGGAAGGATTCTAGACGGGCGCGCCCGTTACCGCGCCTGCATTGAGGCGGGCATTGAGCCGCGCTTTGAAAATACCGGCACGCTAAACGATGTTGGCGCGCTTGATCTGGCCGTTTCGCTCAACGACTATCGGCGGCAACATTCAACCTTTGAGCGGCGGGCTTTCGCGGCGGCAAGGCTGGCGCATTTAAAGCAACAAATTCAATTTCAAGAAACGATAGAAATGCCTGCCAGCGCAACGCGTGATCCTAGCCTTCCCGGTCACAATCGTTTCGTTAAACAAGCGGCCTTGATCATGGATGTTTCTACGGGTTCGCTTGCCCGCGCCCGCACCGTTGTGCAGTACGCGCCGGAACTGGAAAAGGCCGTCGTGGATAAGAGAATCGGACTTCAAACTGCGTCCGAAAAAGCGCGCCCGCCAAATGCCACGCACGTCAAGCGGACCGCTGCTAAGCGATCCGCAGCCAAGGAATCCGCCGCCGAGGAAATCTATCAACGCGGGCTGGAATTCCGCCGCAACATTCCGAAAACCAACTTTCTGACACCGGAAGAAGTTGATCCGGATTTCGAGGGCACACCGCTCGAATTCGCCACCAAATACGGTCACGTTCTTACCAAAACTGCCTCACAGCGCGAACAGGAGGCGGCGCAAGCACGCGGCGGGGATTTCGTGGCTTGGCTCCGTAAGTGTGCCAGCGGTGCGCCGGCTAATGTCAGTGAAACCGATTTGCTAGCCTATATCAGGGGCAACGGCGCCGAACCCGGTTATCGACTCAACAAGCTCACCGAACGTTGGGCGGCACTCGATGCCATGCATGCCCGCTTTGCCGCGCTGGTCGCGCAACTGGAATCGCATCTGGCCGGCAAGCCGATCGAAGTAAAGCGCTAGTTCACCCTGCCCGCTCCAGATCGAGAGGAGCTACGTTGCCTGCCTCGGCCAGAAGGGTTCGCGGCGCTGATGGGCGCCTTGCGGTCGCTCGGCGCGGAGCGGACCGAGGCATCGATAGAGCCGCTCGCATTTAAGACGGTACAGCGGAATCGGATTGAGGCAGACGCCCAGCAACCCATTGCGCCGACTCGTTTCTTTCTCTAAACGCTCGCCATGAAAACAGCCAATCATCCCGACACCGTCCTGATTGTCGATTTCGGCAGCCAGTTCACCCAGCTGATCGCCCGCCGCATCCGCGAGGCCGGCGTGTTTTCCGAGATCGTACCCTTCCAGTCGGCCGAGGCGGCGTTCAAGCGCATCGATCCGAAGGCGGTGATCCTGTCCGGCGGCCCGGCCTCGACCGGCGACATCGGCAGCCCGCGCGCGCCGCAGATCGTCTTCGATGCCGGCGTGCCGGTGCTCGGCATCTGCTACGGCCAGATGGCGATGTGCGTGCAGATGGGCGGCGTCGCCGAAAGCTCCGATCATCGCGAATTCGGCCGCGCCTTCGTCGAGATCGCCAAGGACAGCCCGTTGTTCGAGGGCCTGTGGGCGCCCGGCCAGCGCCACCAGGTGTGGATGAGCCATGGCGATCGCGTCATCTCCCTGCCCAAGGGGTTCGAGGTGCTCGGAAAATCGGAGGGCTCGCCCTTCGCCATCTTCGGCAATGTCGAGCGCAAAATGTACGGCCTCATGTTCCACCCCGAAGTGGTGCATACGCCGGACGGCGCCAGGTTGCTCCGCAACTTCGTCCACAACATCGCCGGCATCGAAGGCGACTGGACGATGCGCGCCTACCGCGAGCACGCGGTCGAGACGATCCGCAAGCAGGTCGGCAAGGGCAAGGTGATCTGCGCGCTGTCGGGCGGCGTCGATTCCTCGGTCGCGGCCTTGCTGATCCACGAGGCGGTCGGCGACCAGCTTACCTGCATCCTTGTCGACCACGGGCTGATGCGCAAGGACGAGGCATCAGGCGTGGTGGAGATGTTTCGCCAGCATTACAATCTGCCGCTGATCCTGGTCGACGCTTCGGACCGTTTCATCGGCGCGCTCGAGGGCGAGTCGGACCCCGAGAAGAAGCGCAAGACCATCGGGCGGCTGTTCATCGAAGTGTTCGAGGAGGAGGCCGAGAAGCTCGGCGGCGCCGATTTCCTGGCACAAGGCACCCTCTATCCCGACGTCATCGAAAGCGTCTCTTTCAGCGGCGGCCCGTCGGTGACGATCAAGTCGCATCACAATGTCGGCGGCTTGCCCGAACGCATGAACATGCAGCTGGTCGAGCCGCTGCGCGAATTGTTCAAGGACGAGGTGAGGGCGCTCGGCAAGGAGCTCGGCCTGCCCGACAGCTTCATTGGCCGGCATCCGTTCCCCGGTCCCGGTCTCGCCATCCGCTGTCCGGGCGGCATCACCCGCGAAAAGCTGGAGATCCTGCGCGAGGCCGACGCCATCTATCTCGACGAGATCCGCAAGGCCGGACTCTACGACGCCATCTGGCAGGCCTTCGCCGTGCTGCTGCCGGTGCAGACCGTCGGCGTGATGGGCGACGGCCGCACCTACGAGTTCGTCTGCGCGCTGCGCGCCGTCACCTCGGTCGACGGCATGACGGCAGACTTCTACCATTACGACATGGCATTCCTGGGAGCAGCCGCCACCCGCATCATCAACGAGGTACGCGGCATCAACCGCGTCGTCTACGACGTGACGAGCAAACCGCCAGGCACCATCGAGTGGGAGTGACGAGGAGTAGTGCGGAGTAGAAGAGGATAGAGCAGCACGTTTAAGGCGATGTTGGCTCGGCGATAATAGTCAATAGTCCCAGCCCCCGGCCACCCGGCGACGGCATAGACGAAGCATCTGGCCGATCGGCGAATGTCTGGAACGAACGTCCCACAGAGAAGGGTGGAGCAGCCTAGCCTTGCTGGGTTTGACACCCGGGGTCCGCGGCAACTGCCACCGGCGAGGCGTTGCATCTGCCGGCCACGTATCCTTTCGCTGGGTTCATCCGTCTTAGCTGTTCATGGGCACGGTCATCCTTAACATCGCCCTCCTGGACGAATTGGAGCGTGACAAATGAACAGCAAGCAGAGCCTAGCGAACAAGATACACTACGAAACGCTCGCGGAGGCTTTTCGCAGCGGTCGAGAATCGCCACAGGAAGCATCCGAGTGGTCCGTTTTGACGGCAGAACCGGGCGGCGTCGATTACGTCGAGACGAACGTCGGCGACAAGACCGCGCTGTGGGTTCAGCCAAAAACGGCGGCCAAAGACCGGGTCATGCTTTACCTGCACGGCGGTGGCTATGTCGGCGGATCGATCTGGACCCATCGCAAGATGGTCGGACACCTTGCTAAGGCGATCGGCTGTTACGCTCTGCTCGCTACCTACGACTACGTTTTCCAGAGCAAGTTTCCGCGCCAAATCGAGCAGGCCGTGACCGCGTTCGAATGGCTCGCCGAGCAGGGTGTCGCGCCGAAGCACACCATAGCTGCAGGCGATTCCGCTGGTGCTGGCCTGATCGTTGCGGCGGCGATGAAACTCCGCGATGCGGGACGGCCGCTGCCGGCCGCGATCCTCAGCATCTCTGGCTGGTATGATCTGTCGGCGAGCGGGCACTCCTACGAAAGCAACCGCGAGAAGGACGCCTTCTTCCAGAAGGCGGTCGTGGATATGCTGGTATCGCAAGTCCTTGCGGGGACCGATCCCCGGCATCCACTCGCCAGCCCGATCTTTGCCGATCTGAAGGGCCTGCCGCCGATCTATCTGCAAGTGGGTGGAGACGAAACCCTGCTCGACGACAGCCGAGCGCTCGCCGACCGCGCGAAAGCCGCCGGCGTCGAGATGCGCTTAGACGTATTTCCGGGGATGCTGCACTCGTTCCAGATGATGGCCGGCCGCGCTCCCGAAGCCGACGACGCGATCGCGCGGTTGGCACAATGGGTTCGCCCCAAGCTTGGTCTGGCCGCAACCGCAGACACGCGCTGAAGGTCAGGAGGTCGCATGACTGGCAAATTGAAACCAAGATGTGGCAGCTGAAGGACATGCCCAAGCGACCGACCGGCCTGTTCGATGCGCGATATCGCGCCTTCCTCGAGACGGTGTCAGGCGTCCGCGCCCAACTGCATCGCTACTGCGCCCGCATGACGGGCTCACGCCTCGACGGTGAGGATCTCGTGCAGGAGACGCTGTTCGAGGCCTACACGAAGATTAAGACCCTCGATGATCCCCGCAGGCTAAAACCCTGGTTGTTTCGCATCGCTCACAATCGCTGCATCGACTTTCTGAGGCGACGCGATGTGCGCGAGCGCGCGGAGCACGGCTATTCGGACGACATCGGCGTTGTCTCTGCAGAGCCGGCAGCGACCGATGCACGCCGCGCCATCGAACGGCTGGTTGGCCGCTTGCCGCCCAAGGAGCGCGCCTGCATCCTCTTGAAGGACGTGTTCGACTATTCGCTGGAAGAGACCGCAGAACTCGTGGGCTCGACGGTTGGGGGCGTCAAAGCCGCGCTCTCCCGCGGACGGGCGAAGCTCGCCGACTTGCCCGCTGAACCTGCCGGTGAACCGAACCGTCCGCTTGATCCCGACACCGCGCGGCTCTTGCAGCGCTATGTTGACCTCTTCAACCGCCATGACTGGGATGGCGTGCGGAGCCTGACCAGCGCCGATGCCCGGTTGCGGGTCGCCGACTGCTTCGACGGCCTGGTCAGAAGTTCTCCCTATTTCGTCGAATACGAGCGAAACCCGGAGACGTGGACCATGGAGTTGGGGGCGATCGACGGAGAGCCTGTCCTGATCGTGCTCTTCCAGCGAGGCGACCGGTGGCAGGTCGCGTGGCCGGTTCGTGTCCATGTCGCCGGTCGCGTCATCGATCGCATCGAAGATTATTATGCCTGTCCATGGATGTTGGAAAACGCCGCGGAATCCGACCTGAAACTCATGACTGGGCCGCTTTGGGAAGAGCATAAGGCGACGATTTCTCACTCTGGCTTGGCCGAGTCACGATGGTGAATTCTCAACGAAAAATCGTGGCGTGCCTCGGGTCGAGCAGCACGGCGGGCAAGGGCCAGGCATTCGATTGGATGGCGGAGCTCCGCCGGCGGCCGGGCAACGGGCAATTTGAGTTCCGGAATTTTGGTGTCGGCGGCGACTTGGCCTACAACGCGCTGCAGCGCTTGCCGGATGTGCTCGCCTGTCGTCCCGACAAGGTCATCGTCTGGGTCGGCGGGAATGATGTTCTCACGCTCGTGTCACGCAAAGTGCGGCGGTTCTTTACGTTTTGGAAGCGTCTGCCCCGCACGCCTTCGCCCGATTGGTTCCACGAGAATCTGGCCGAGATAGCACGCAGGCTGAGGCGCGAGACGGCGGCGGAGATCGGCCTTTGCTCGCTCCCTCCGATAGAAGAAGCGCCGGATTCGGACGACCCGTTCCAGAGCGAGCTCAACCGGCGGATCAAGGAATATTCTGCGATCGTGGCGGCCATCGCGCACGAGGAACGCTGCGGCTATGTCCCGCTCCATGAGGCGCTCACCGAGGCGGCTCGCGCCTCGCCTGGCCGGCCTACACGGCGTTCATCTTTCTTCCATTCTATCGCGATGCTTTTCGCGTACTGGTGCTGCGGCAGCGTCCGGATGATGTCGCCCGCGTAAATGGCTGGCTATTTCACACAGACGGCGTGCACTTGAACAGCCGGGCAGGGCTGATCGTGGCGGATCGCCTACAGAAATTCGTTCAGGCCTGAACCCTGAGCGGCAAGGCTGTATCCGATTTGCGCACCTATCTGAATGTCTTATCGCGCAGGCTGGCGGCCGGTTTATCGACCTAGCAACATCGCCACGCGCGATGCCAAAAGTTTAACGACGAACCCTAGAGGATAACCCCGGTGGCTCGGCACGTCGTCAGGAATGACATCGCTGTCCGACTTGAACTTCGTGCAAATCCGCAGCTGCAGTGGCGGGAGTTCTCCGTGAAACCGCGCTCTGTATACCGAGACCCAATGCGGACCTCTATCGAAGTTCATTAACATCGCTGAATTGCAGCACATGGCGATGACCCTATTCGTGGCTGAAGTTTCCTTAAGCTTGTAACCCCTCAGCAATTCGGCCCCCTTGGAGCACTCGATGCGGTCCTTTCGATAGAGGATGTATGCGGTGCCGCCATCGGGATCGCGTATGGCGCCAGCACCTGGCAAAGCTTCGATCTGATCAGCTCCCTTCCGGCAGTCGTCGCAGTAGCAGGCACTGCTCACGATCGGCCTGCCAAAGGCTTTGAGTTCGACGCCACCGCAAGAGCAAGTTGCGGTCATGATAGGTGAGTGCGTCATCTGCTGGTGATCATCATGCGATTGCCCTCGCTGTCCCGAAATTCCGCGATCGTGCGCCCCGGTTGCCATGGCGCGGGGCGCGGTTCTGCTATGATCTCGGCGCCTCGCGATTTGAGTCTCTGAACGGTGACTTCGATTTCGTTGTCAACCAGCACGAGGACGGGCCCCTCAGATGGTGTTTCGTCCTTGCGCCTTAGGAAGTGGAGGGTGGTTTCGGCCCCTGGAAATCCGAGTTCGATCCATCGCCAGCCATCATTGCTCATGGGCTGATCGGCGACGATGCGGCAATTCAGGTGATCGATGTAGAACGCCTTGGCGCGTTCCTGGTCGAACACTGGAAGCTCCGCGAACTGGATGTGCATTGTCGATCTCTCCCCATTGCATCTCGGTCCAAATCAAACTAGACGGTCCAGTACCCATGAGTCAATCGGCAGCGGACACGCCAGGAGCATGACCACGACGCGTTCAGCAGGTGCTACAGAAGAACTCGAACCGCACGGACGGTCGGCGAAAAAGCGCCGGGCCATCCTCGATGCGGCTACAGAGGTGTTTCTGCAAAAGGGCTATCTGGCCACCAACATGGACGAGATCGCGGCGCTTGCGGCGGTGTCGAAACAGACCGTCTACAAGAATTTTCCGAGCAAGGAGACGCTGTTCGTAGAGATCGTGAGCAGCGTGACCAATCGAGCCAGCGATAGGGTCCACAGTAAAATGCCCGAACTCGCCGAGGGCGAAGATATTGCCGATTATCTTCAGCGCTATGCGTACCGACAGCTTGCCACCGTGCTCACGCCGCGCGTCATGCAGCTGCGCCGTCTGGTGATCGGCGAGGTCGGCCGCTTCCCGGAACTGGCAAAGGCACTCTTCGATGGCGGACCCGGGCGCGCAATTGCGGCGATGGCAGTGTTGTTCGAGCGTTTGGCTGATCACGGCCTGCTTGCGATCGATGATCCGGCCGTCGCCGCTTCCCAGTTCAATTGGTTGATTATGGGCGAGCCATTGAACAGGGCCATGCTGTTGGGTGACGAGTCGATTCCGAAACCGGCGAAGCTTCGACGGCACGCCGCGGCCGGCGTACGGGTGTTCCTTGCGTCATACGGCAAGTGAGGCACGCCACGGCGACGAGCGAATGCCGGGCGCAACCGTGCGGACCGCTCGGCCGTGTTTGACGGTCCTTTTTTGGTCCCCAGTGGGTCGCGGCTTGTTGCGGCGCGGCTGCCGAAAATAGACCGATTGTTGTCGATAGTCGCCGAAACCGAGCCGATCCCGAATCGCCGAAATTCCCTTTTGAAATCAAGAGCGCAGATTTCTGACGGATCGCAGAGTCGGTTCTTTAGGGCGTGCCGAAAAGTTTGTGCTGCCGCGTCAACGCGTTACGATGGCTCAAAACGATCGAGTGGGAGTGAGGGGAGCGTAGTTTCGGATACTGCGGGAAACTGTGTCGTAGGGTAGGCGGCTCACACATCTCGATAGATACCGAGTAATGTCCGCTTGTGGTGCCGTTCACGCTTTTGGATTGGTCAGGGCTGGGCGTGCCATCACCTGCTCTCATCGAAGTAGGCATGATGATGCCCCGGGGACTGCAATCAAGGCCCTGAATTCAATGCATTTCCCTTTCGATAGACATCTCGATCCCCACTGCGTCCCTTATTGAAAAGGCAGCCGCAGCCTCATGGTGTGTGCCCACACAATCTTCATTCGAGCTTGGTCGGTATGGACCGCGAAAGATGCGGGGCTACATCCCTTGACCAATCTCATGCTATTCCCTATATAATCGAGTATGTACTCACTCAATGTCGTTGGACGGAAATATGGCGCGTCCCCTCAGTGAAGAAAAGCGACAGGCACTGCTCGATGCAGCGGCCGAGTTCGTCGCCAGCCTGGGCACAGGCGCGTCCACGGCCAAGATCGCAAAGGCTGCTGGCGTGTCTGAGGGAACGCTGTTCACTTACTTTCCAACCAAGGACGATCTGCTCAACCAGCTCTTTCTCGAGATCCAGGCCGACTTGGTAGAGATGATGCTGGCGCCATATCCGGCGGACGCCTCCCCCAAAGACCGACTATTCGCGGTCTGGAACCGTCTGATTGACTGGGGACTGGCTCACGCCACGGCGCGCAAGGCCCTTCGTCAGTTGAAGGTGTCGGATCGCGTGACAGCGGAAAGCCGGAACCGGTGTCACGCCATGCAGCGGGATGCGCGGACGATGGTAGAGGAGTGTCTCGCCGGCCATGCCGCGCCTGACAGGATCGCCTTCTACATCGATACCATTCTCTTCGACTTGGCAGACATCAGCATCAACGCGGTCACAGCCAAACCTCAGGAAAGTGACGCCATCCGGCAGGCCGGGTTCGACCTTTTCTGGAAGGGGTCTGCCGCCTGAGTTTTAGCCCCTAAATGAGTATGTAGTCACTCATAGATAAGGATCGAAAATGTCGAATTGCAAGGGTTTCACCGAAGCTAACGTTCCCAAGCAGACGGGAAAAAGCTTCATCGTCACAGGCGCCAACGCCGGCGTCGGGTTCGAAATCGCGCGGGTGCTTGCCGCCAGGGGCGCGCGCGTCCTGCTTGGCTGCCGCGAGCAGACCAGGGCGCAGGACGCCATCGCGCGGATCAAGCGGATCACGCCGAATGCCGATCTCGTCTGGTTGCCGCTCGACCTCGGTGACCTGGACAGCGTTCGCACCGCAGCCGAGATCGCGGCGAAGGAGCCACGGATCGATGCGCTCATCAACAATGCCGCGATCATGAATCCGCCGCTGACGCGCACGAAGCAGGGGTTCGAATCGCAGTTCGGCGTCAATCATCTCGGCGTGTTCGCGCTCACCTCGCTGCTCCTGCCCAAACTGGCGGAGACGCCGGGATCGCGGGTGGTCGTGACCTCGAGCATCGCGCATCTGAAGGCCAAGATCGACTGGGACGACCTCAACGCCGACAAGAGCTACATCAAGACCGATCGCTACGGCGGCAGCAAATTGGCGAACGCGCTGTTCTTCTTCGAACTGGATCGTCGCCTGCGCGCGCCGAAGTCGCCCGTCACAGCCATCGGCGTTCACCCTGGCGTCGCCAATACAAGTCTTGGCCGCCACATGGGGATTGTCCAGATCGCAGGCCCAATCGTCGGCCTGCTGCTCAATAGCTCCGACAAGGGCGCGTGGCCAGCACTTTTGGCTGCGACCGGCAAGGTGAAGCCCGGAGGCTATTACGGTCCCACCGGCCTTGGCGGAATCCGCGGTGTAGCCGGCGAAGCAAAGCGCGCGCCGCATGCCGAAGATCCCGCGCTTGCGAAGCGGCTCTGGGACGTCTCCATCGCCATGACCGGCATCGATCCAGGCTTGCCGGCCACCTGACTTCACGGCGACACGGTGCGTCAGGCCCTCGTGTAGGCTTGCTCTGGGGCGCGGATTGGACGAGCCTCGCCCGGGCGACGAAACCTTGCTATAAGAGACATGACGGTACTTTTCCGCTGTTAGCGGAGCGGCTCCCAGCCGCTAAAAATCGGTTCTCAGAGGCAATCGACCTCGATAGATGCCGAAACCATGCGAAAAATATTCAGTGAAAAGTCTGTTTAAAATCAATAGCGTAGATTTTTGACAGCCCCCATGTCGGCTATTGTCATCTAAACTGAGAAATTTCGAGCGAAATCAGCTGCTTATGGTCCGTCCGAACAATCGAGTGGGAGTGAGGGGGCGTGCGGTAGAGTAGGTTGGAGTACTGTGGGATATATTCGGAAATTGTTGGTCAACGATAGGAGGCGATAGTTCGCGGGCGATTCTGCAAGAACAAGCAGCCGTTTTGCAGGTCGGCGATAGACCTTCGATTATGTGTAGAGATGCTCAAAGGGATCGATCCACCGCGCCGTTCACAGCACATGCTTTGGATTGGGATCGGAGCGCCGATCCAATTCCTCGGACAATAGACATCATGTTCCGTGGATTTGTATCATGGTCTAAGCCCCGGGGCGGGACCAACGAGACGAGCACACAGCCGCCGAGCACAGCGGGGACGGCGCCGTAGCTGAATACGTTCTCGTGCCTCGCATAGTTTCAGAGTGCTCCCGCAATGCGTGGATCGTGCGCATGCCGTGCGCCAGATCCCTGTAGACTTAAGCGTGCCATGCTTCAGCAGCTTGGCCGACAGCGGACCCGAGTTGGCGAACGGAACAATTTGGTCGTCCTGCTACGCGACGAAGCGGACCACGCCACCATCCACCCGCAAAGCCGCGCCGGTGGTCGCCGAAGCCTGCTCCGAGCATGTGTAGATGATCATGTTGGCCACCTCATCGGTGGTCGCGAAGCGGTGGATGAGGCTCGTCGGACGCATCGCCTGCAGGAAGCCCTGCTCGGCTTCGTGCTGCGTGATTCCATTTGCGTCAGCCTGTTTCGCCATGAAGTTGCCCAGGATCTCAGAGCGGGTAGGTCCCGGCAGGACGGCGTTGACGGTGACGCCCGTGCCCGCGACCGCCTCGGCAAGCCCGCGTGAGACCGCGAGTTGAGCGGTCTTGGTCATGCCATAGTCGAGCATTTCCTTAGGGATGTTGACTGCGGATTCGCTACTTATGAACACGATGCGGCCCCAGCCTTTCGCCACCATCCGCGGCAGGTAATGACGGCTCGCGCGCACGCCACTCATTACGTTCAACTGGAAGAGGTCAAGCCAGTCCTCATCGGGGATATTTGCGATATCCTCGACGCCGTTGTAGCTCCGGATGTGTGCTGTACCGACGTTGTTCACAAGGATATCGGCGTCAGGCGCATGCGCGATCAAGGCCTTTGCCCCCTCCGCTGTCGCAAGATCAGCGGCGATACCCGAGATGTCGCTGCCGGGGAAGGCCTGCCGCATCTGCCGCACCGCCTCATCGACCCGAGCGTTTCCACGGCCGTTGACGACGACCGATGCACCGGCACGTGCCAACCCCTCCGCCGTCGCGCGGCCGATACCGGCGGTGGATCCGGTAACAATGGCCTTGCGGCCTTTGAGTTCGATATTCATCTCCAAAATTAAACAGGAAGCGCAATCAATCCACTGTCGTCTTCGCTGTTTCCGCCTCCGCTGCGTGGGCGAGGCTTTCGACCCAGTCTTGGTGATACCGATAGAGTGCGCCGGGATGTTTGCGCCCGAGTTCATCGAGGAAGAAGGGGCCCTGCTGCGTTTCCTCGGTCAGCACATGGCAGCCATGGTCCGTAGGCGTGATGACCCAGCCATGGTATGCGCTTGAGCCGGTCTCGTCGCCATCAACTGTCGTCGCCCATGCGAGCCTGCGAAGGGGCTCGCATTCCGTCACGACCAGACTCATCGGAAATCCAACCGTCACACGGCTGTATCGCGTTCCGAGCGCCAGTTCCGGCTCCCCCGTCAGAATCTTGACCTGATCCTCGGCGGGAAAGTAGCTCGACCAATTCTCGGCTTCGACGAGCAGCTTCCAGACCGCTTCAGGCGGCGCCTTCACGTCAATGTCGTTGAGTGCGTAGATGGCCGACGTTTTCGGATCATATCGCTCGGGCCAAGTCACATGGTCGTACATCGATTACTGCTCCTTCTTGAACAAATCCTGGAAGATGAGCTGGCCCCAAGTGCGGCCGCGCGCGTGCACCAGCGCGCCACCCTCGTTGAGCTTTCCCAGCTTGACGGGTGCGAACCCGAGTTGTTTGGCCAAGGCCGCCACGGGAGCGGTCGCGTCCTCGTCGTCGCTCGACAGAAAGACGACACGGTGCCCGCCCTGGACGATCGGATCGGCAGCCAGAGAGGCCGCACCCAGATGATTGAACCCTTTGACGAGCTTGGCGCCGGTGAACGCCTTCGCGACGAAGGCGGAGGACGGGAGACCGTCCAGCTCTTCAGGCACTGGAAACGCGTTCATCGCGTCGATGACTGTCTTGCCTTCCCAGCTCGGCAGAGCCTTCGCAACCTCG
Source organism: Mesorhizobium sp. M0768 (assembly GCF_040320195.1). Taxonomy (NCBI): domain Bacteria; kingdom Pseudomonadati; phylum Pseudomonadota; class Alphaproteobacteria; order Hyphomicrobiales; family Phyllobacteriaceae; genus Mesorhizobium; species Mesorhizobium sp. M0768. The sequence goes on from NZ_JAMYPD010000018.1 coordinate 22,790, forward strand.
CGATGCTCCCCGAACGGGACTGCCAAGATGATTGTGTCGGCCTCGAGTGCATCCCGCAGCGACTTGGCGACTACCGTGGGTCCAATCGCCCGAGCCTGCGGCGCCAACGCCTCGGGCGGTCGGCGGCTCGCGACGGCCACGTCGATGTTTTTACGGGCGAAGGCGTGGGCGAGGGCCTGGCCTATCTTACCGAATCCTACAATTGCGTAGCTCATGATCTTCTCCGATCCGTGTTGGTATTGATTTCCCCGGCCTTCAACGGCGCTGGGTTAGCGCGTCAGAGTTGCGCAAGACCGCCGTCAACGGCGACCTCGCTGGCAGTCATGAAGCTGCTGTCCGACGACGCGAGAAAGGCCGCCGCCGCCCCGATCTCCGCCGGATCGGCCATGCGCTGGAGCGGAGTCATCGAGGCGAAGACCTTCTGGCCCTCCTCGCCTAGCGCTTCCTTCGCTAGCTCGGTCGCAGTGGCCCCGGGCGACAGCACGTTTACCCGGATGCCGGTGCCCTTTAGGTCCTCCGCCCAGGTCCGCGCGAGGTTGCGCACTGCCGCCTTGCTCGCGCTGTAGGCGCTCATCCCCGGGGCGCCCGTGGTGCCAGCGCTCGATCCGGTCAGGATTATCGAACCGCCCTCGCTCATCAGCGGCAGCGCCTTCTGGATCGTGAAGATCGTACCCTTCACATTGGTGTCGAAGGTTTCGTCAATGTGCTCGGCGGTGATCTCGCCGAGCCGAAGCTGGCTTCCCGCCCCGGCATTGGCAAAGACGATGTCGAGGGTTCCACGCTCGGCCTTCACCGCAGCGTAAAGTCGGTCGAGGTCGGTCAGATCGGAGACCGAGCCCTTCACCGCGCTGGCATTGGGCCCGAGGTCGGCCACAGCGGCGTCGAGCGCTTCCTGCCGACGGCCGAAGATGAAAACGAAGGCGCCCTCCTCGATGAAGCGCTTTGCTGCGGCGCGGCCGATGCCGGTAGCGCCGCCGGTGATGACTGCAACCTTCCCTTCAAGCTTTCCCATGACTTATCCTTCCAGGCCTTCGCCTTTGGTTGTGCGGGGACACCCCCGAGAACCTCGAAATGGGTCCGCCGGCGTCAGTTGTTGAGTGCGGAAGCGCGCACATCGGTGGTGCGAAATCGATCCGGCTGGACGACTGACGCCAGCCGCGACGATCGGCGTCCGCCGTTCGGAATTGAGCTGCGCGCGTCGACATAGGCTATGATGACCGCCCGTACTGCTGTTCGATGTGTTAGATACGGGCTTTGGAAGGCGCACCGCGCGGTGCCGGATTGCACCATGATCGACTGGGATGACGTTCGCTACTTTCTTGCCGTCGCGCGCGGAGGCTCGGTGCGGGCCGCCGCCGAGCGCCTCGGTGTGAACCACTCGACCGTGCTGCGACGTGTCGCCCAGCTCGAGGAACGCCTCGGGGTGCACATGTTCGAAAAGCTGCCTTCGGGCTACCGCCTGACGACTGCGGGCGAGGAGGTCCTCGAGTTCGCGGACCAGATGGAAGTGTCGTCGCACCTGCTGGAGACGCGGGTCTTCGGGCGCGACCAGAGCGTGCGCGGGCTTCTGCGGGTGACGCTGGCACCGCCCCTCGCGACACACCTGCTCATGCCGGACTTCGCCGACTTCGCGCGTCTGCATCCGGACATCGAGATGGAAATCTTGTCGTCCGGCGAGCTGGCAAATCTGACCAACCGAGAGGCCGACGTCGCGATCCGCGTCGTCTACGACCGCAAAACCCTGCCGCTCAACCTTCACGGCCTGAAGGGACCGGAGCTGTTCGGCGGCGTCTATATGTCCTGCGATCGACTAGCCGCGTGGCGTGCGGGCGCACCTGATCCCATCCGGTGGATCGTCATAAGCATTCATGGAATTCCGGAATGGGCCAGCGAGGGTGAGGTTCGCACCACGGCGGTTCCCTTCAGGACCACGGACGCCGAGGCGCAGATCGTTGCTGTACGGCAAGGGCTCGGGATCACGACACTGCCCTGCTTCGTCGGCGATGCCGACCCCCTGCTGGCGAGGGTGCCGGGCACCGACCTGCACATGTACGGAACGCTCTGGCTTCTCACGCAGGGGGAGACACGCAAGACGAAGCGCGTACGGCTCTTCACGGAGTTCGTATCCCGCAGGCTCGCCGCGTACGCGCCGCTTCTCGCGGGGCTGTCCATATCGCGCGACTGACGCCTGGCAGGTCGCCGATGGCGCTGTCTCGAGCGGTCGGCGGCCGTCAGAAAGAAATCGACCGATTGATACCGATAGTCGCCAAAACGAGCAAATCGTGGACCGTCGAAATTGGTGTTTGAAATCAAGAGCGCAAATTTCTGACGGATCGCAAGAGGGTTCTTCGTCATGCGCAAAGGATTTGCGATAGCCAAATCAGCGAGTTACCATAGCTATGAACCATCGAGTGGGAATGAGGGGGAGTCTTAGCGAGCTGCCGAGAGCAGAGTGGCGGAAGCGATAATACCCCGGCAGATGTAGGCGATTGTCCTTGCATGGTGGCCTCTAGTCCCTCAAGGCGACGAGAAGGGCCATTCTCGGCGTTGAAAAACAATTGCTCTTTGAAGACTGTGGCGCGTACAGCTATTTCGAAATCCCATGATTGCTATGAGAAGCTTTGCCCGAGCACCGCGCCGCACGAATGATGACGCGCAGCGCAACCAAATTGGGGAGGATTCAAAATATTAGTATGCGATGTTTGATTGTCACGGCTCATCCACTCAATCCAAGCCTTTGCCAAACGCTTTCGAACGCAGCTATCGACACCCTGGTGGATGCGAAGCACCAGTGCCGACATGTTGATCTGTATCGATCTGGCTTCTTCCCGGCTCTTACACCGGCGGAGCGTGCGAGCTACTATTCCGGATTCGAGACCACAGAGGTAGCTAAAGAGATTGAGGATCTTCTCTGGGCCGAGACTATCGTCTTGATTTTTCCCACGTGGTGGTTCGGACCTCCAGCTATATTGAAGGGCTGGTTCGACAGGGTATGGGTGCCTGGTATTGCATACGATCACGCAGCCGATCTTGGTGCCATGCAACCGCGACTTCGCCAGTTAAGGAAGGTGGTTGCAATAACAACTTTGGGCTCACCTTGGTGGGTCGATTGGCTGATCCTCAGGCGGCCAGTGCGGCGTGTTCTCAAGACAGCTATTCTGAATACCTGTGCTCCTCAAGCCTCGCTTACGTTCCTTTCATTTTACAAGGTTGAAAGTCTGCCTAGGCAAGGCGTCGATGCTGCGATAAATCGCATTAGATCAACGCTACAGCGTCTATAGCTAAGCCCCGTCACAATGCTCCTTTTCCTTGAAGGGCGCACGTAGAGCAATGCCCGTGGGGACAGCGCGGCTCGTGACCGCTGCCCTTATCGGTATGTACGCGCATCACCATCGGTAGATGGCAGCACCGCGGATATCTACCGTCACGACATGGCATTCCTGGCGCAGCCGCCACCGGCATCATCAACGAGGTGCGCGGCATCAACCGCGTCGTCTATGACGTGACGAGCAAACCGCCAGGCACAATCGAGTGGGAGTGAGGGAAACGGCGATGATAGGCGGCTCTAGCGTAGAATTTCGCAGAAAATACAATGATTTGCGGGCAGGGCAGACTGCTAGCCAGGGCACCTTATCAATGCAATTGACAAACCTATCAAATCATTGAAATAGTTAAGTTTATCGGAGCGCCTGGCGCGGCTCGCAGCTTGTAGCAGATCACTCTGACGGTACTTTTGACGGTACTTTTCGTATCCGACAGAGCATTCTAAAAAGTACCGTCATTCGTTTTTGGGATTTGACGGTACTTTTCTGTGCGTCAACGCTTTGAAATATAACGAAAATTGCCCGTACCATGACATTTCTGCGCTGACGGAACTTTAGTTATCGACATACATAGTTTCAGCTTTGGCTGCGGTACCGATCGATGTTCCGGACCCGATAGCATATCGTCGGATGGCACCGTCGCATCACCTATCAAATGTTGTCCCGACTGCTGCCGGATCTGCGATGGAGAGAAGCGTCGACCGCATCCAGGCGGGAGCTTGGACCGCGGTAGATGCGAGCGTCTTTTTGTCGTTGGGAGAAAGATGAGGTGCCGCGATCTGTGCAAGCTCGGCCGCGCGCCGGCCCAATATGACGAAGCGCCTGGATACGGTCCCGGCCAAGCTGCCCGGAGCAATCAAATGCTTATCCGCCCGCGTGGTCGTTGCCACCGTGCGCGGCGATGAACATGGCGATGGCCGACCGGCAATAGGATTCGATTTCGTTGTCGTCTTCTGCTCTCGCCTGATCGAAGCGTGCGATAATCAGGAGATCGGATCCTTTGAAAAGCGCGGCAAACAAGCGGGCGGACCGGAGAGGATCGGGCACGTTCAGAACCGCCTTCGCGTGCAGCTGGCGCAACAGGGCCTCGATTTGGGCGATGACATGGGCGGGGCCGGCTTCGTAATGGAGCTTGCTTAACGACTTTTGATTCGTCTTGTCGGCCATGACCATGGCTTCGACACTGCGGACGTCTGATCTCAACAGCGTGCGAAGCAGTGATGATCCCACCGCCATGAGCTGATCGTCGACCGAACCGTCGACGCCTTCAAGAAGGGCCTGTGGTGCAAACAACTGATGGCAGCCGGCCGCGATGGCCGCGCTGTACAGCGCCTCCTTGTTCTCGAAGTGCCGATAGATGCTGAGCTTGGATATCTTCGCCCGCTGGGCGACCTTGTCCAATGTCGTCGCTTGAAAACCCAATTCCACAAAGAGTTCGCAAGCGGCGTCGAGTATCGTTTGGCCAAGCGCCTCGTTGGCGGGCCGGCCGCGCCGGCCCTGGCTGTTTTCGGTCACGACAATTCCAGTCCTTGACAGTATCCTAATTCTTGAATTACGATACCATGTAGTTTCCGAAATGTGCAAGCTAGCGGGTGGATTTCAACCTGTCCTCCAAATCAAGTTTCCCCGGGCCGCCCGGCGATATCGAATGCGGCATTGTCCGGCCGGCCAACACAGTGATGGGCGACTTTCTCGCCGATGCCGAAGCCCTGCTCGCTGCCCGTCTCGAGCGCGTATCGCTGGACGATATTTCGCGCCAGGCCCAGCCCACTCCCCTCCATCAACAACACGGAGCCCATCACCATGGATGACGTCATCATCATCGGCGGCAGCTTTGCCGGTCTCGCCGGCGCCCTGCAGCTCGGCCGTGCCCGCCGCAAGGTCACAGTTCTCGATACCGGCCTGCCGCGCAATCGCTTCGCCGGCCACTCGCATGGCCTGCTCGGTCACGATCACAAGCCACCGCTGGACATCCTGGCCGAGGTGCGGCAGCAGCTGGCGCGTTATCCCACGATCAGGCTGGTCAGTGCCCGGGCCGACAGCGTCTCCGGCGCCATCGACGATTTCTCCGTCCTCACTGGCGATGGCGAAAGCCTTGGGGCGCGGCGCCTGATCCTGAGCTATGGCGTCGCCGACCAGATGCCTGATGTTCCGGGCTTTGCCGAAAGCTGGGGCACGTCCATCGTACCCTGCCCCTATTGCGACGGCTTTGAGGCCGCCGGCCAGCATTGGGGCCTCGTCTGGTCCGGCCCGCAGTCGCACAATTATGTCAGGCTGTACCACGATTGGACCGACACGTTGACGCTCTTCGCCGATGGTCACGACATTCCACCCGATATCCGGGCCGATCTGGCGCGCCGCAACATACCTGTCGTCGATGGCCGGATCACCGAGATCGCCCATCACGGGGGCCATATCGCCACCGTCAATCTCGATACCGGCCGCAATGTCGCGGTCGACATCCTGTTCGCCCATCCGCGCAACAAGCCGTCCGCAAGCCTGCATGAATCACTGGGCCTCGCCACGGTCGATACGCCCCTCGGCATCGCACTCAAGGTCGACGAGCGCCGCGAAACTAGCATTCCCGGCATCTACGCCGCCGGCGACCTCGCCAACCCCCTCATGGCCTCGGTCACCCTGGCAACATCGCATGGCGCGACGGCGGGTATCTCCGCCCAGCAGTCGATGCTGGTTTGAGAGCACAGATTCCCTTCTCCGGTTGCCGCGGGCTATCATATTCTGAAGGTTGCGGGCCGGTGCCACGGAACGCGGGGCCCCTCTCCCCTGAGGGCCTTGGCCGCCTGAGCACCGTCATGTGTCCGCCGCTCCGCTAAACACGGGGGCTGCGCGGCGGACACGCCAACGTCAACGCAATGCCACGCCATTTTGCAGAACTTGACGCACACAACTCTCGGAGCGGGTGGGTCTTGAGGTGTCCAGTTTATGCTGCCGGGAGTGTCCAGTTTGCACTGCCAGCGGTATCCAGTTCACCTACAAACGGAGAGGGATGGCGCTTGGATGACGCTGCCGCGGCGGGTCGCGTTGTGGCGCGCTGTGCTATGAAAGTTAGTGACGGTACTTTCTTGGTTCGCTGTGAAACCCACCTGAGTTGCCCAAAGTGGGTCGGGAAAGGCGATCGACTTCGATAGATGCCAAAACCGCACAAAAAATTTTCGTGCTATTTTTCCATTTGAAATCAAGACTGTAACGTTTTGACGGCCCATGGGTCGGATTCTTGCGCGGCAACGAATAAAAAACCTAGCTATATCAATGGCCTAACTAGATTTAGAACAATCGAGTGGGAATGAGCTCAAATTCGGTCCGACGGACGTTAGGGTGTCGGGTGGGTTGTGATCAGGCGGGGAACGTACGTCACTCTGATCGCGTCCTCGCCAACCCGGTCGCTGGCCACGAGACGCAGCGTTGAAGTGGCGATGGAGCGCCTCGCCCGGCATCGGCAGCCCGGGCCGGCCCTCGGCGCCAGCGACATAGTCGTCGAGCGACTGCATCATTCCGAACACAAGCTTCGCCATGCACAGGCTCCTATCGATCGACGACGATCCGAAGGGATCGCATTCATTTATACCTCGCCCTTACTTCGTCGGTTCGTTGGCTGCACACATTCTCTGACCTGTTCACGTTGGCCGGTAAATCTGCGCCACCGCGGCCCCCGGAAAGGCTTTCGAGCTCACCAGCTTGAGAGACATCGGCGCGGCGAGTTCGGAGAACAGCGGCAGGCCTTTGCCCAGCGCCACGGGGCCACCATCAGGGCGAGCTGGTCGACCAGTCCTTGGGCGACGAGACTGCGGGCGAAGCTCACTCCGCCGTGGGCGATGATCGGCTTGCCCTCTTGGGCTTTCAACTTCGCGACTTCCTCCGCCAAGTCACCGCTCGCCACATAGGCCTCCGCCCAACTTTCACCACCGGGCTGCAATTTCGCCGGCTGGTTGCGGCTGAGGCAACTGCTGCCCGCCAGGTGGCGAGAGGCATGTGAGACGAAGCCGCTGCACGCCGACTGATTTGATTCCCAAAACCGGATACGGGTCTTTCCGTAACGGCGCCAATCAGCTGGTCGATTTTTCTCGGCCGGGTTCTCCTTTCGTCGCGCCCAGGCGGGTAAGCAGATTGAGCGTGATCCTGCCGACATCGTTCATGGCGCCTGCGGCTGGCAGCGCGCCGCACCAGGCAACCGAGCTTGCCGAAAAGATCAAGCCGCCTGCTGCGAGCTTTCGCAGGGTCATTTCGGCGCAGCGGCGGGCGATGCGTTGCTTATCCCCGCCCTCATACCAGCGCGTCGGATCCTGGAAGAAGCTGTCGGGAAATCCCGTCGCCCGCGCGATCACGACGGTGTCAGCGGAAGTGCCGAGGGCTGGATCCGTCGCATCCACTTCGTAGCCCGCGGCACCGCCCAGCACCATGCCGTCGGTGCCGAAGGTCGCATTTTCAACGCCTTCGAACAGCCATGCGCATCCTGCTTCATGGCTTTCCTCAGTGCGCGTGAAGGGGCGTGCGCCATCGAAACCCATCAATGAGATTGCACCGCCGATCAGCGAGAATTCGCCTCGGCCGCGGCAGCGGAGATAGCCGCCTGGTTCGTTGGTGATCGACAGCGCCTGTTCGGCGACCGGGCCGTCCCAGGTGCGGCCGGCCTCCAGCGGCGAGCGCCGCAACTCCATCAGGTCGTCCTTGAAAGCCACAGTGGCAGCAAAGCCGTTTCCGCCGAGATAGGCGATGCTGCCGCCTTCGGCTACAAACTGCCGCAGCGCCTGCTCCATCTCGATCGACACATATTCGGGATGACTGCCGGTGACGACGGCTTGATGTCGACGCAAACCGTCTATGCCGCATTCGTGCAACTCGTGATCGGTCATGACGTCAAACACGATTCCATTGTCGTGGCAGAATCGGAGGAAATGCAGATCGACCGGCAAATTGTGTGGGCAGCCGCAGAGCGGATAATCGTAATCGTCCCTGAGCGTCACTTTCGGCTTTTTGTAGGAGCAGATGGAAACACCGCTAAGGTCGGAATGGTAGTCGTAAAGGGATTTCAGATTGTTGGCGATCGCGAAGCGATGTCCCCGGTCGTCGCCTTTCCATTCATAAAGATGATCCGGGAGATATTCGTCCGCATAAGCGAGATAGGTGGCCGTCGGCACGAGATACAACAGCGGCGACGAAACCTGTGAAGAGGTGACGAAGAACACCACGCGTTCGTAGCCACCCTCCCATTCGGCCTGGAACGCGTAGACGCCTGGGTGTGCGTTTTCGGGGATCGTCACGCGGTGCGAGACCGGCCACTCAAGCGGGCCGATGTCGTCGTCGTGGCAATGGATAGCGTCGTAGTGCGACGGCACCAAGCGAGGCTCGAAGCTCGATCCGTCCCAGCGTGCCGAAGTCACGCAGAAGGCTGGCTGATTGATCACATCTAGGAGCAGCGGATCTGCTCCGCCCGACGACAGGATCGGTTGCGTTGGTAACAGCGTCGGGAAATCCCAGGCAACAGTCCCCTGTGGGGTGTCGAGCCGGATCGCAGCAAATTTCGCGTTGAGGGTAGGTTCGTGGTTGGTGGCACTTGCGCCGAAATGGATGCCGTGCGCCTGGAGGTTCCGCGCCGGGCCGCCAAAACCTTCATGGAGTTCGTAAGGCGCGAGACGGTCATGGGATTTGATGCGCAGACGCGATTGTTCCTGCCGCAGATCCAATTCGACGGTGAGCCACACACCAGTTGGCGCCTTCTTCTCGACAAAGGTTTCGTCACCGATTTCCACGACAAATGCGCCGTCGTCGCGGAGGCGCAGCCCGAGGGCGCCTGCTTCCAGGATCGTGCGCGCACCTTCGTTGCGCGTGAGGAACAGCTCGAAACGAATGCCGTGGACGGCTTGTACTTTGGCCAGTTCGCCGGCTCGCACGAACAGGAACGACCCCTGGTCGAAATGCCGATGCCGTGCTTCACCTATCGTTTCGATGGGCCAGGCGAGAAATTCCGGAGCCGGCTTGTCGAGCCGGCAAATTCGTGTGGCCTTTATCGGCCGATCGCATGACAGGCTGAGGTTGATCCGCTGGCCTGCTTTGGCACTCCAGGGGGTGGTATAGCCGACCACGCTCATCGCGTCGTGGTCTACTGCGCGCTTCATCTATCCCCTCCCGATGAACTCCAGATGGGCTGGGGCGAACCGCGTAGACCGGTCCGATGTCGGTCAATGCGCTGCCGCTCTGACAAGCAAAGTTCCGCATGGCGCACTACAGCCATGATGTACATGCTTGTATAGATAAGCTGCATTCGGATAGTCTCGACGCGATCGGTTCAAGCGCGACATTACCAAGGAGGATGACATGCGCAACGCATCTCTCTTCGATCTGTCAGGCAGGAAGGCGCTTGTAACCGGCGCAAGCCGTGGCATCGGGCGCAGCATCGCCGAGGCGCTCAGCGCGGCCGGCGCCGACGTCGCGGTCGCGGCGCGCAGCGTGGCCTCGCTCGAGAAGACGATGGCCGCCATCCGCACCGCCGGCGGGGTCGCGCACGCCGTCGCCCTGGATGTCACCGATGTCGACCGCTGCCGGGCGGCGACAGCCGAGGCCGGCAGCCTGCTCGGAGGTCTCGATATTCTCGTCAACAATGCGGGGGTGGAAGAGGTCCGGCCTTCACTCGATGTCGACGAGGCCTTGTGGGACCGGATTGTCGATACGAATCTCAAAGGCGCCTTCTTCTGCGCCCAAGCCGCCGCGCGGCAGATGAGAGACGCCGGACGGCCCGGCGTCATTATCAATCTCTGCTCGCTGACCTCCGAGGTTGGGGTTCCCACGGCGGTGCCGTACGGCTCGTCGAAATCAGGCCTCCTCGGCATGACGCGGGCGCTTGCTGCAGAGTGGGCCGATCTCGGGATCCGGGTCAACGCCATTGCGCCTGGCTATTTCAGAACAGCGATGACAGACGTGTTCTACAGCAACGAGGCATGGCAGCAATCGATGCTCGCCAAGATTCCGCAGCGCCGTTTTGGTGATCTCTCGGACCTGCACGGAATCGCGGTGTTCCTCGCTTCGGATGCGGCAGCCTACATAACCGGCCAGTCCATTCCCGTGGATGGAGGCTTTCTCGCATCGATTTGAAGGCTTCAGGGGCCGGAGACGTGTCCCAGAAGTGATCGACAAGCGCTAATCGTAATTGCGTTCTAACAAAAGGAGCCGCCATGTCTGACGTCAGCTTCCACCGCCTGTCATCCCTCAGCGTCGATCAGCGGGCCAGTTTACTGAAACGCGCCGAAGGAGATCTGTCTTCCTTCATCGAAAAGGTCCGTCCAATCATTCAGGCCGTCAAGGATGAAGGTGACGCGGCACTGCTCCGGTTTGCACGCGAACTCGACAAAGCCGATGTTGCCGACGGTGGACTGAAAGTTTCGGAAGCGGAGTTCGACGCGGCATTCGACAAGGTCGAAAAGGATGTCGTGGAGAGTATCCGGTTCGGCATTGAGAACATCCGGCATTTCCACGAGGAGCAGCGCCCGGAAACGATGTGGCTCAAGGAAGTTCGGCCGGGCGCCTATGCGGGTGACCGATACACACCGATTGCTTCCGTTGCGCTTTATGTGCCGCGCGGCAAAGGCGCCTTTCCCTCGGTGACGATGATGACCTCGGTTCCGGCGGTGATTGCCGGGGTTCCCCAGATCGCGATTGTGACGCCTGCGACTTCGGATGGTTCCGTCGACGCCGCGACGCTGGTTGCTGCCCGCATCGCCGGCGTGGAGACCGTGTACAAGTGCGGCGGCGCCCATGCGGTCGCCGCCGTCGCCTATGGGACCGAGACCGTGAAGCCTGCCGTCAAGATCGTCGGGCCGGGGAGCCCCTGGGTGGTGGCGGCAAAGAGCGTGTTGTCCCCGATCATCAACACAGGTCTCCCCGCCGGTCCTTCCGAAGCGATCATTTTTGCCGATCACAGCGTCGACGGCGGCTTGGCCGCTCTTGACCTGTTGATCGAGGCCGAGCACGGGCCGGATTCCTCGGCCTACCTAGTGACGCACAGCCGCAAGGTCGCCGAAGCCGCGTTGATTGCGATACCGGAACACTGGTCCAGGATGAGCGAACAGCGTGTGGAGTTCTCACGCGCGGTGCTGACTGGGAAGCGCGGCGGCATCGTGCTGACCGAGTCGCTGGAGGACAGCTACCGGTTCATCAACGACTATGCGCCGGAGCACCTCGAGATTCTGTCAGCGGAGCCATTTGCGCATCTCGGACGTATCACGGAAGCTGCCGAGATCCTCATGGGTCCGCATACGCCGGTGACCCTCGCCAACTTCGTCCTGGGACCCAATGCGGTGCTGCCGACCAGCCGGTGGGCGCGAACCTTTGGACCGCTTTCCGTGACGGATTTCGTCAAGAGATCGTCGGTCGGCTATGTGACCTCGGCGGCCTATCCGGAACTCGCCCTGCATGCCCGCAGGCTCGCCCGCTACGAAGGATTCAGCTCGCATGAGAACGCGGTTTCGGAGATCCGCGATCGCTATCTCGCCGGCTGAGCGGAAACGATGACGATGAGGGCGGCGCGGCTCCATGGACCCGGCGACCTGCGCGTCGAGGATATCGCCGCGCCAGGCGCTCCCGAGCCAGGCTGGGTGAAGCTGAGGGTCGATGCCGCAGGCATTTGCGGTTCCGATCTCCACAACTTCCGCACGGGCCAATGGATAAGCCGATCGCCTTCCACGGCCGGCCATGAGCTGACAGGCACGGTGATTGCCATCGGCGAGGGCGTGGATACCGTCGGTGTTGGCGACCGAGTGGTCGCCGATTCCCGTTTCTGGTGCGGAGAATGCGCGCAATGCCATGCAGGCAAGCGGCATCTTTGCACGTCGCTGGGCTTTGTCGGCGAGATATGCGACGGCGGATTTGCCGAACAGGCGGTCCTGCCCGCACGCCTCCTGCACATCGTCGAAGCCGTGCTTGACGAACGGGTCGCGGCGATGGCCGAGCCGCTGGCTGTAGCGTTGCACGCAGTGCGGCGTCTGCCGAAAACGGCCGGTTCCGTTCTTGTCGTCGGCTGCGGGACCATTGGCGGGCTTGCCGCACTGCTGCTTTCCCGGACATTCGCAGGTACCGTGCTCGTCGCCGACCGCAATCAGGGCCGCTGCGCCCGCGTGGCGCGGGTCACCGGCGCCAGCATCGTCGATTTGAACCGGAACGCCATCGCCGCCGCCACCGCGGATGCCCCCTTGCTCGCTGCCGTCGAAGCGACCGGCAGCATCGCAGCACTCGGCCAGTTGCTCGGCGTTCTCGACGCCGGCGGCACCGTTGCGATGGTCGGCATATTCCACGGCCGCCTCGATATCGATCCCAACATCCTGGTTGAACGCGAAATCGCATTGCTGGGATGCCACGCCTTTGCCGATGAGCTTCCCGACGCCATCCGGATGCTCGGCGAATTGAGCGAGCCCATGGTCGAACTGATCGACCGGGAGATCGGCCTGGATGATGTTCCCGCAGCCTATAAGCGGTTGTTGGCGGGACAGGGCGATGGCTTGAAAACAATCATCCGGATGCGGTCTGCCGGGCGCGTGTGATTTCCGAACCTTGCCGGAAAGGATTTTTGTAATGATCACTTTGCCCGACACCGCCAGCCCTCTTTACGAGAAGGTCAAGGACTACATCCTGACGAATATCGGAACGGGGCGATGGAGCAAGGACCGCAAGCTGCCGTCCGAAAATGAATTCGTGGCGACACTCGGCGTGTCTCGGATGACGGTCCATCGTGCCTTGCGAGAGTTGACCTCTGCGGGTTTTCTGATCCGGCTCCAGGGCGTCGGCACATTCATCGCGCCGCCTCGACCGCAATCCGCACTGATCGAGATCAACAACATCGCGGCGGAAATTGTCGCGCGGGGAAACAGGCATCGCTCCGAGGTTATCGTCCTCGAAAAGATCACGCCGACAAAGGAGCTCGCGCTTTCGTTTGAGTTTGCAAAGCGCGTGTCGGTCTACCATTCCATCGTCGTCAACTTCGAGAACGACCTGCCTGTGCAACTGGAAGAGCGCTTCGTCAACCCGGGCCTGATACCCGACTATGACAAGCAGGATTTTTCCAAGACAGCGACCTACGACTACCTCATGCAGAAAACCCCCGTGACGGAGGTCGAGCACATCATCTCGGCGACCCCTGCCGATGCCGAGACGGCGCGGTATCTGGGCATCGACGTCGGCAGCTGCTGCCTGTTTCTGCATCGCCGGACATGGACGGGCGCCGTCGTTGCCACGATCAGCAAGCTGACTTACGTTGGCAGCCGCTACTCGCTTGGCAGTCGATATTCTCCATCCAAAAAAACCTGATCGCAGTGAAGCGAATCAGAGTCGGAAGGAGGGGGGCTAACTTGTATATGCATGTATGTATTTAGCCTTGACATCCGCTGTTGCTGACGTTGAAGTGTCGTCGCACTTTCGTTGAACGGACAGCTAAGATGCCGAGGCACGGTGCCGCAAGAGCAGAAGCCCGCATTCTCACCAGGCCGGATGTTTGGCTCAAAAAAAGCGGCCTGATCATCAAGGGGAACAAGATGATGCGTAACCTAGCAGGACAATTTCGGGCACTCGTTATGGCTGCTGCCGTCGGGTTTGCCCCGGCGGTCTACGCGGCCGACACGACAATTCCGGCGACGCCTGAGGCAGGAACATTCAAGATAGGCATCGAGCCATGGCTTGGCTACGGCCAGTGGCACGTCGCCGAAGCCAAGGGTCTGTTCAAGGCAAACGGGCTGTCTGACGTGCAGATCGTGAACTTCGCCGAGGACAAGGACATCAACGCCGCCCTGGCGAGCGGCCAGCTCGATGCCGCCAACATCGCGACCCACACGGCTATGGGCATGGTTGCGGCCGGCCTGCCGGTGAAGATCGTGCTTCTGCTCGACGTCAGCATGACGGCGGACGCCATGATCGCCGGCAAGGACATCGCCTCCGTCGCCGACCTCAAGGGCAAACAGGTGGCTTTCGAGGAAGGCACGACGAGCGACATCCTGCTCAAATACGCGCTCGCCAAGAACGGCATGTCCATCGCCGATGTCCAGCCGGTTCCAATGCCGGCGGCGGATGCCGGCAGTGCGTTGATCGCCGGCCAGGTCCCGGTCGCGGTTACCTATGAGCCCTATCTCACCGCGGCCAGGGCACAGAACAAGGACGTCAAGCTGCTCTTCACCGCAGGCGAAGATCCCGGCCTGATCAGTGACGTGTTCGTGGTGCGCGATGAGGTGATCAAGTCGCGTCCCGGCCAGGTGCTTGCCATGATCAAAACCTGGGATGCGGCCCTGAAGGCTTACAATGCCGACACGCCCGACGGCCGGGCGATCATCTCCAAGGCGGTTGGTTCGAGCGTCGAAGACCTCAACACCGCCTTTGATGGCGTGCGTTACTATACTCTCGCCGAAAACAAGGATGCGCTGACGGGCGAATTTTCCACCAAGACATTCGCCGATGTCGAGGCAGCCGCCAAGAACGCCGGGCTGCTTCAGGCGGACGTGACGCCGGAGCAGATGATCGACCCGTCATTCGTCAAGGCCGCGAAATGACGAGGGCCGGCTCGCGGTGGTGACGCAAATGTCCGAGCAGCGTGCGACCAAGCCAAGCCCGTCTCACGCAGCGCCGGGGCAGGTGATCAAACAGCCGATGCGCCGTCGCCGCTACTCCGGGATCGGCGCGCCCATCGCACGCGCGCGCGTACGGATGATAGCAGTGGAGGTTTTTTGCGGCCTCGGCCTCGCCTGGTGGGCGGCAACGGGGTTGGGGCTGGTAAAGCCGATTTTCCTGCCCTCGCCGGGGAGCGTGGTGACCCAGCTCGGCAAGCTCTCGGGTGACGGCACGCTGTGGCTGGATCTCAGGACCTCGATATACCGTATTTCTGTTGGCTTCCTCATCGCCTCGGCATTGGCGATTCCGATTGGCGTGCTGATCGGCAGCTTCAGGACTTGGGAAGCGGCGATCGAGCCGCTTGTGGATTTCATCCGCTACATGCCGGTGGTCGCTTTCGTGCCCCTCTCCATCCTGTGGTCGGGGACCGGCGATG
The DNA here is from genome assembly GCF_040320195.1 of Mesorhizobium sp. M0768. Lineage (NCBI taxonomy): Bacteria > Pseudomonadati > Pseudomonadota > Alphaproteobacteria > Hyphomicrobiales > Phyllobacteriaceae > Mesorhizobium > Mesorhizobium sp. M0768. The sequence goes on from NZ_JAMYPD010000018.1 coordinate 38,147, forward strand.
CCCAGAAGTTCCTGATCATCTTCATCGGCACCTTCTTTCAGCAGGTGCTGATGATCATGGACAATGTGAAGCGGGTTCCCGCTGATTTCATCGGCCTTGGCAGGACGCTCGGCCTGCCGGATCGCAGGATCCTGACGCGCATCGTGGTTCCCAGCGCCTTGCCAGGCATCTGGGATACGTTGCGCATCAGTCTCGGCTGGGCATGGACCTGGCTGGTGTTGGCGGAACTTGTCGCGGCGACATCAGGGCTCGGCTACCGCATCACCGTGTCCCAGCGTTATTTCCAGACAAACACCATCATCGGCTACATCCTGCTGCTGGGCGTGCTTGGCCTCATTACCGACCAGGTTATGAAGGCACTGGGAAAAGTGCTGTTCCGGCAGGAGGGCCACGTGCAATGAGGCCGGGCCGATGAGTTTGCCCAAATTGCGGATCGAGGGTCTCCACAAGAGCTTCGGCACGGGCGCGCGGCGCACGGAAGTGCTGCGCGATATCAATCTCGATCTTGCCGACAACGAGTTCGTCTCGCTGGTGGGCACGTCGGGTTGCGGCAAGAGCACGCTGCTGTCGATCGTTGCCGGACTGCAGGATTTCGACGCGGGAGATCTTGCCATCGATGGCGCGCCGATCCTGCAGCCGGGCCTCGACCGCGGCGTCGTCTTCCAGTCCTACACCCTGCTTCCCTGGCTGACGGCGCAGCAGAACATCGAGTTCGCGCTCAAGGCCGCGGGTCATGATCGCGCGACCTGCCGCAGGATAGCACGCGAGCATCTCGATCTGGTCAAGCTCCCGCACAGCGCCAATCGTTATCCGTCTGAGCTTTCGGGCGGCATGAAGCAACGGGTGGCCATAGCGCGTGCTCTTTCGTATCGACCCAAAATGCTTCTGATGGACGAGCCCTTTGGCGCGCTCGATGCCTTGACCAGGCATCAGATGCAGGAACTCCTGACGCAGATCTGGGAGGAGCACAGGCTCACCGTGCTCTTCGTCACCCATGATGTGGAAGAAGCCGTCTACCTTTCGGACCGCATCGTCGTGATGGGGATCGGCCCAGGACGCATCATGCAGACCTTCAATGTCGACATCGAGCGCCCGCGCCGGGAAGAGGTCATGGAAACCCCGGCCTTCATGGATTTGCAGCGCAGCGTGCACAAGGCGATCCGCGAGGCCTCAAAACGTCCCGAAATGGTTTAGGCGAGCCACTCAATTACTTACAATCGGCGACCAGCGTTGCGCCCAATCTCGATATCGCGCCATCGCAATTCCTGACTAGAGGAGCCGCGATCGGCGGCTTTCTCCTTAACCTCGAAAAAAATTTGCAGGACAATGTCGATTTCCTAAACTCCGTTCGTCGTTTCGATGCCGGGCCGGTGAGTCCGGCTCAACAAGGAGACAGACGATGCGTGTGATGGTGCTCGTGAAGGCTACCGAGGACAGCGAAAAGGGCTTTGTCCCCACGCCCGAGGCGAAGGAGGCGATGGAGGCGATGGGCAGGTTTAACGACGAGCTGCGCAATGCCGGCATCTTGCTCGACGCCGATGGCCTCAAGCCCTCCTCGCAGGGCAAGCGCGTTGCCTTCGATGGCCCCCGCCGGACGGTCATCGACGGGCCTTTCGCCGAGACCCGCGAACTGGTCGCCGGCTTTTGGCTCTGGGAAGTCAAGGACATGGACGAGGCGGTCGCCTGGGTGAAGCGCTGCCCCAATCCCATGCCGGGACCGAGCGAGATTGAAATCCGGCCGCTGTACGAGATGGCTGATTGGCAATGGGAATCTGACGCCGGAGGTCACGGAAATCCATGACCGGACGCGCGAGAAGCTCAGCGGCAACTGAACCTGTCGGCCGCAACCTGCTTTGCCTTCGTTATGGCTTTGGCCGATAAGGCAGCATGACGGCAGGCGAGACGCAGCAGGCGATCGAGGCGATTTTTCGCATTGAACGGGCCCGGCTCATCGCGGGCCTGGCCCGCCTCGTGCGCAATGTCGATCTTGCAGAGGAACTGGTGCAGGACGCCCTCGTCATAGCCCTATCCGAATGGTCCAGGACCGGCGTTCCGGCCAATCCTGGCGCTTGGCTGATGACAGTCGCCAAACACCGCGCCATCGATGCGATTCGTCGCGACAAGATGCGCGAGCGCAAGCATGAGGAGATCGCGCGGGAGCTGGACGGCGAGTGCGACGGTACGGCCGAGGGAAACGAAATGGCCATGAACAACGATCTTGGCGACGAACTGCTGGGCCTCATCTTCACAGCCTGCCACCCCATACTTTCGGCCGACGCCCGCGCGGCCCTCACGCTGCGTGTCATCGGCGGCCTGACGACGGACGAGATCGCCCGTGCTTTCCTGTCGAGCGAGGTGACGATCGCCCAGCGCATCGTCCGCGCAAAGCGGACGATCGGAAAGGCCAGGCTCAGCTTCGAGGTGCCGCGCGGCGCCGAGCGTGCGGCGCGTCTGTCCTCGGTGCTGGAGGTCATCTATCTCATCTTCAATGAAGGCTATGCCGCCACGGCAGGCGACGACCTTGTCCGGCCGAGCCTGTGCCTGGAGGCACAACGGCTCGGCCGCATGCTGGCGGGGTTGATGGCCGAGGATGCCGAGGTGTTCGGCCTGCTGGCTCTGATGGAAATCCAGGCATCGCGCCTGCCGGCACGCATCGGGCCGGACGGCGCCCTCTTGACCCTGACCGAGCAAAACCGCGCGCGCTGGGACCAGCTGCTGATCCGCCGAGGCCTTGACGCGCTGGCCCGTGCCGAAGCCCTCGGGGGCGATGGCCCCTATGTGTTGCAGGCCGCGCTTGCAGCCTGTCACGCGCGGGCGCGCAGTCCGGCCGACACCGACTGGCCCCGCATCGCAGCGCTCTACGACCGGCTGCGTGCAGTGATGCCCTCGCCGGTGGTCGATCTCAATCGAGCGGTCGCCCACAGCATGGCCTTCGGGCCCGAAGCGGGCCTGCGGCTGGTAGACGAGATTGCCGACGCCGCCGCCTTGCGCAATTATGCGCCATTGCCGGCGGCGAGGGGCGATTTTCTGTTTCGGGCCGGCCGGCTGGCCGAGGCCCGCGCCGAATTCGAGGCTGCGGCCAAGCTCACCCGCAACGTGCGCGAAGCGGCCTTTCTCCTCGCCCGCGCAGACGCTTGTGGTTGACAGCATCGCTCTCCGTGCCCGACGCGCCGCTCGGCAACATCGAAAGCCGCCAGTTCGCTCCCGGCCAGCCCCCTTCAATGAGCGTGATCAGCTCGCAACGCGAAAGGGATTAACGATGCGCAAGCCTTCGTCGAGCGCCATTCCGTGCTGCATGTCCTCTGACCAGAGTGTATCGCAGCCAGCGTGAACCGCCGCGGAGGCGATCATCGCTTCATAGGTGGAAAGGCCGTACCGCTCGGCGAGCCTCAATCGGTTTATTCATTTTGGAGGAGAGGGCCTCGATCATGCCAGCAACTGCGTCGGCACGCCGAGAATCGGTCCTGCCTCGGCGAGTCGCTGGTCGAGGGTCCACACCGTGGCGCCATGCTCCGATGCCGTCGCGAGGTGCAGGGCGTCGCCAGCACGAAGCCCGAGGATATGCTGATCGGCGAATTTCGCGGCGACCCGAAAATGCCCGCCCGTCACCGGCAGCACGGTGAAGCTCTCAGCGACAAGCCTATTGAACATCGCGAGCGCTGCCGCGCGTTGCTCCAGGTCGATCTGTCCGGTCCGAAGCTTGATCGCCATGGCGGAGGACATCTCGGTGATGGTCCAGTCGCTGATCACAAGTTGCGCTGGGTCCTGCTCCGCCAGCCAGCCCTGAACGCGCGCGGTCATGGCTTTGTTGGATAGCGCCGCGATGATCAGCGAAGTATCGAGATAGGACGTCAATAGCGATCGCCATCTCGCATCGATCGCACCAGATCGGCGGCAGCCTGAGCTTGCAGAGGCATGGTTGCGGTCAGGGATTGGAGCAGGACGGCGTCGATCCGTTTGCGAGGGCGGGCCACGGCCGTGAGCCTGGCGACCGGCTTGCCACGCCGGGTTATGTCGATCGAGTCTCCAGCCTCGACCCGGTCGACGAGCTCACTCAGATGTGCCTTGGCGTCCGCCAAATTGACCGCGTCCATCTCAGCTCCTGACCATGTAGATGGTCATATAGCATATAAACGCGTGACAATTCCAGTGCAGAGCACGGCGAATAAGCAACTGGCTGCGTGAGCGAAGCAGGTGACCTGCAACGAGAATTATGCCGCTTCCCGCTTGACTCACACATATCCCGGTGGTTATACATCGATCAATAGCCGAAGGGTTATCGATCCCAATGCCAAACGCTCACGATGTACTCTTCAGAACGCTTGCCGATCCGACTCGGCGCGCTATTTTTGAGCGGCTGTGTCGCGAAGGAGAGCAGACGGTCGGGGCTCTGACGGCTCAGGCCGGGATCTCGCAACCGGCCGTGTCAAAACATCTCGGCGTTTTGAGGCAGGCCGGGCTCGTGCGCGACCGCCATGCAGGGCGACAGACCCATTATAGCGCGCAGCTTGCTGCGCTTGCCCCCCTGATCGACTGGACAAGCCAGATGACCGGGTTCTGGCAGAGCCGGTTCGACGACCTCGAAGACCTGCTCAAAAGGATGGACCAGTGAACCGAACGTCGACCGAAACGCTCTCCGTCGTTGTCGAACGGGAAATCGCTTATCCGCCCGAGAAGATCTGGCGCGCGCTCACGCAACCACACTTGATCGAGGAGTGGCTCATGAAAAATGACTTCAAACCTGTCGCGGACCACCGTTTCAATCTTCACGCAGACTGGGGCGCTGTCGAATGTCAGGTGCAGACGGTCGAGCCGAACAGAACACTGACTTACACGTGGGATACCAAGGATCTCAAGAGTGTCGTCTCCTGGACCCTCACCCCCACGAGCACCGGAGCCCGCTTGCGCATGGAACAGTCGGGCTTCCGGCCGGATCAGCAGCCTTACTTCCGGGGTGCCAAAGTCGGCTGGCCGAGGTTCTTTGACGATCTGGAGCAGGTTCTGGCGCGGACGGACTGAGATCCGCTGGGCTATCCAGGCAAGGGCTCTGTTACAGAGCGACATCACGAGGCGATAATGGAGGCAAGCCAATGAAGATCAAGTTGGCCAAAGTATTCGTGGACGACCAGGAAAAGGCACTGGGCTTTTACACCGAAACGCTCGGCTTTACCAAGAAGGCCGATTTCAGCAATGGGCCGTTTCGCTGGCTGACCGTCGCATCACGCGACGAGCCGGACAGTGCCGAGCTGCAACTCGCGCTCAATGACAACCCCGCTGCAAAGACCTACCAGCAAGCCATTTTCCAGCAGGGCCAGCCCGCGGTCATGTTCTTCACCGATAACGTCAAGGGCGACTACGAGCGCAGCAAAGCGCGCGGCGCCGAGTTCACGATGCCGCCGACCGAAGTAACCGGCTCGACCATCGCCCAGCTGAACGACAACTGCGGCAATCTCGTTCAAATCACCCAACTGGCGCGCTGGTAAAGCATGCGTTCAGTGGCGTGGCTGCCCGGCGGGAGTCGCCAAACGGGCTGCCCGATCCGCTTCGGTTCGTCTTCAGAGGAGGTCTCAATGGATTGGAACAAATGGGTTCGGCAGATCCACCGCTGGCTATCGATTATCTTTGCGACGGTCGTCGCCGCCATCTTCATCAGCCTGGGAGTAGGCAAGGAACCCGCCTACTGGGTATACCTCTTGCCGCTGTTTCCACTCGGCTTGCTCCTGCTTACCGGGCTGTACATGTTCGTGCTGCCTTACGCTCCCAAGTGGCGCAACGCAGGGGGCACCGGCGCATTGGAGTGAACGCATGGCCGACAAGACGTCCATCAAGTCAGCGGCGGTCGCGAAGAAGCCCGCCGCCAAGCCTGCAGCCGCCAAGCCGGTCCTCCTCGCAGGCGGCAACCCGCAGATCCCGAAGGGTGATGGTGACGCTCCCGTGCAGGCCTACATCGCGGCCATGCCGGGCTGGAAACGCGACGTCGGACGCCGCCTCGACGCACTCATCGAGCGCAACGTTCCCAACCTGCGCAAGGCCGTCAAATGGAACTCGCCCTTCTATGGCGTAGAGGGTCAAGGCTGGTTCCTCAACTTCCATTGCTTCACAAAGTACATCAAGCTGGCTTTCTTCCGCGGCACGTCGCTGCATCCTGTCCCTCCAGGCGAGTCCAAGCACAAGGACGTGCGCTACCTCGACATCCGCGAGGACGACCAGCTCGACGAAGCTCAACTCACCGGCTGGGTAAAGCAAGCCAGCCAGTTGCCTGGCGAGCGAATGTGAGTGGAATGCGAGTCATCCCGCAAACCCGGTGCCGACTAGCGGTATTCATGTGACGGGCGAGCGGCAACAACCCTAGGGAAAGTGACAATGATGATGAAGAGTGGCTCTATGGAAGGAAATGCAGAGAGCTCTCCCTCTCAGCTGATAGATGCGAGGATCAGTGAGCTGGGCGATTGGCGAGGCAAGACGCTTTCCCATGTCCGTGCTCTCGTCAAGCAGGCCGACCCGGAAGTGGTCGAGGAGTGGAAGTGGCGAGGCGTTCCGGTGTGGTCGCACGCCGGAATAATCTGCACCGGCGAGACCTACAAGAACGTCGTGAAGGTGACCTTCGCAAAGGGCGCCTCCCTGCAGGATCCTTCAGGCCTGTTCAACTCCAGTCTCGAAGGCAACACCAGGCGCGCCATCGATATCCGTGAGGGCGAAGACATAGATGAGAATGCGTTCAAGGCGCTGATACGCGCTGCTGCCGCCCTGAACACGGCCCGATAGTCAGCTCCGGCCGATATGGTCGGCTAGCGGGCCGAGAGCGGCGAGCAAAGCTTCGCCGGTGGCTTGCGTCGCGTTCTCATGCGGCGCGCGCAGGTTCAGCCAGCGTCTGTCGCCGGACCGTACCGCCAGCACTGCCTTCATCGCGGAGATGAGGCCGGCGTCCTGGATGATTTTGCGGAACGCCTTAATGGCGGCATCCGCGTCAGTAATGTCCTCTCCCGCCAGCGCTGCGTCGTAGAGGGCCCGGATCGCTGCGGCATTCAGATTGACCGTCGCCGAGATGCAGCCCGCAGCACCGTTGGCGAGGCCTTTCGTCAGCTGTGCTTCCGAACTCGGGAACACCGCGACCCCTGGAGCTGCCGCAATGACCGCCACGGTGTTGTTCCAATCGCCGGCGCTGTCCTTGTAAGCCACCACGACATCCGGAAACGCTTGGCTCAAGCGGGCGGTCAGCGCCGGGCTCACCGGTACGCCGGAATTCTGCGGAATGTGGTAGAGGATCATCCTCATCGCCGGGTTCGCCACCCGTTCGATCAGCTCGCCATAGTAGCGGGCCTGTCCGTTGTCGCCGGCGGCCGTATAGAAGAACGACGGCAGCACCATCACCCCGGCACAGCCGAGCCCGACGGCATGCGCCGTCAGCTCGACGGTCTCGGCAAGTGCTGTGACACCGGTGCCGGGCATCAGATGGCTTGGCGAAATGCCGGCCTCGACCAGCCACTCCAGCGCTTGCATGCGCTCGCGCAACGAGACGGACAACGCCTCGCCCGTGGTGCCGAACGGCGACAGGAAATGCGCTCCCTGATCCAGCACCCACTTGGCGTGTGATATCCAGAGGTCGCGGGCAATGCGGCCGTCGTTTTCGAACGGCGTCAGGATCGGTGCGATGGTTCCTTGTGGGCGGATCATGTGCGTCCTTCTACGGGTGAAAATCTGTGCTGTGCTCAAAGCCGGGCATCAGAAATGTCGAGCAAGCTACATGAGGCAGTGTTGCTGAGTACCGGCCGTTCGACCTCGAAATCAAGCCGCTCGCGCATAGGCGCGCGATTGTGATCGGGCGGCGGTTCTGAGGCTCTCGAGGTATATCCTTGTCACGGGATAACCTCGTCCGGCCGAAAGGGGGGTGACAAACGAGTTCTGCTGTTTCATCAATGCCGCCTTTTGAGGAGAAGCCCATGCGCAGCATCGGCGTCGGCATTATCGGCTGCGGCAACATTTCGGATGCCTATCTGAAGGCATCGCCACAATTCCCGGTGCTCGACATTGTCGGCGTCGCCGACGTCAACCGGACGGCGGCCGAGGCCAAGGCAGCGACCTACGCCCTGGCTGCCATGCCGGTCGACGCGCTGTTGGCCGATCCGCGCGTCGAGATCGTGCTCAACCTGACGACGCCGCAGCATCATGTGCCGGTCGGCCTGCAGGCTGTCGGGCAAGGCAAGCACGTCTATTCCGAGAAGCCGCTGGCAACGACGCTCGGCGACGCCGAGCGGCTGGTCGCGGCCGCGCGCGAAAAGGGCGTGCGCGTCGGCTGTGCACCCGACACCTTTCTTGGCGGCTCCCACCAAACGGCGCGGCGGCTGGTCGATAAGGATACGGTCGGGACCATTGTCGCCGGCTCTGCCTTCATGCAGGTGCCCGGCCACGAGCTCTGGCATCCCAATCCGGATTTCTACTATCAGCCCGGCGGCGGGCCGATGCTCGACATGGGACCGTACTACCTGACCTGCCTGGTCAATCTCCTGGGTCCGGTAAAATCCGTGACCGGGCAGGCGAAGTCATCCTACGCCACCCGCACCATCGGTTCTGGACCGCGCCAGGGCGAGACCATCCGGGTCGAGGTGCCGACCCATATTTCCGGCCTGCTCGCATTCGAGAATGGCGCCGCGGTCTCGATCACCACCAGCTTCGACGTCTGGAAGCATGAACACAATCACATCGAACTTTACGGAACCACGGGCTCGATGATCGTCTCCGATCCCAACCAGTTCCAGGGCGACATCAGGACCAGCCAGTGCAAGGGCGACTGGACGGTGGCCGATCAGATCCATTCCTATGGCGACGGCAATTACCGGGGCCTCGGCCTTGCCGACATGGCGCAGGCGATCGTCTCGGGCAGGCAACACCGCGCCAGTCTCGATCTTTCCCTCCATGTCCTGGAAATCATGGAATCGATCATCTCTTCAGCAGAGATAGGCCAGCGTATCGACCTGAGATATGGCTGCGCCCGGCCGGCGCCGATGCAGGCCGACCTGCCTTTCGGAATTCTGGAATAGGGAATAATGCGATGAGCAAGACGGCACTGATTTTCTGGGGCGGCTGGGAAGGTCACACCCCGGCCCGGAGCGCCGAAATCGTCAAGGAGATGCTGGCCGGCAACGGCTTCGACGTGCAGCTGGAGCAGGGGACTTCGGCGCTTGCCGATCCGCAGCTGGGCATGCTCGATCTCATTGTCCCGGTGATCACCATGTCGACGATCGAAAAGCCGGAGCTGCAAAACCTGACCAGCGCCGTCAGGGCCGGCACCGGCCTTGCGGGCTTTCACGGCACCATGTGCGACAGCTTCCGCAACGAGCCGGAATACCAGTTCATGACCGGCGGCCAGTGGGTCGCCCATCCCGGCAACATCATCGACTATCACGTCGACATCACCAGGCCAGACGATCCGGTCATGCAGGGCATCGACGGCTTCGCCTACCGTTCAGAGCAGTATTACATGCATGTCGATCCGACCAACGAGGTGCTGGCGACGACTACTTTCACCGGCGAGCATCTCGATTTCATCGCCGGCGTCGTCATGCCGGTCGTCTGGAAGCGCCGCTACGGCAAGGGCCGCGTCTTCTACAGCGCGCTCGGCCACACCGCCGACGAGTTCGCCGTGCCGCAAATGCGCACGATGTTCGAACGCGGCGCGATTTGGGCCAGCCGAAACTCGGACCTTGCATAGCCGTTCAATCTGAACGCCACGTACCGTTGTAATCTCTCATAGGGGGCGGCCCGAACGCAGACACAGGCACTGGGCTGCGGCAAGCAATTGACTGCCATGGTAGTATCCAATACATCAGCGGTCCTCATCGAGAAATTCCGCAGCTGGAGGTCGAATGGAGCAGACGTGGCGATGGTTTGGGCCGAGCGACGCAGCAACGCTTGCCCATGCCAGGCAGGCCGGCGCGACCGGCATCGTGACGGCACTGCACGACATCCCTTACGGCGAAGTCTGGCCGATCGACGCCATCAGGCAGCGCCAGGCGCTTATCGAAGCGGATCCGGCGATGGGCCTGAAATGGAGCGTCGTCGAGAGTGTGCCCGTGCACGAGGACATCAAGCTCGGCCGCGGCGATCTCGACCGGCTCTACGACAATTTCAGGCAGACCTTACGCAATCTCGGCGCCTGCGGTGTGCGCACGGTCTGCTACAACTTCATGCTGATCCTCGACTGGACCCGGACCGACCTGGCTGCGCCGCTGCCGGGCGGCGGACGGGCGCTCCGCATGAACATGCACGAGCTTGCCGCGTTCGATTGCTACATGCTGCAGCGCAAGGGATCGGAGCGCGACTATGCGTCCGATGTTCTCCAGCGGGCGAGCGAATGGTTCGAGACGACGCCGGATACGTCAAAAGAGCGTCTGCTCGCCAACATCATGGCCGGCCTGCCGGGCGCCTTCAAACGCTACGACATAGCAGAATTGCGCGAAGTGGTGGCCGAGCAGTCGGGCCTGTCGCACGACCGGCTGCGCGAGAACCTCGTCCGTTTTCTCGAAAACGTGCTGCCGGCGGCCGAAGAGGCGGGCGTCACGTTGGCGATCCACCCGGACGATCCGCCGCGCGATCTCGTCGGCCTGTGCCGGATCGTCAAGAACGCCGACGACATCGCCCTTATCCTGGACGCCGTGCCATCGGCCCATAGCGGCCTCACCTTGTGCACCGGGTCGCTGGGCGCCAACCCGGCCAATGACGTGCCCGCCATCGCCAGGCGCTTTGCGCACAAGATAAACTTCGTGCATCTGCGCAATGTCAGCATGGACCCGGACGGCTCGTTCATGGAATCCGAGCATCTGAGCGGCGATGTCGACATGGTCTCGGTGGTCTCGATCTTGCTCGACGAGCAGCAACGCCGCCGCGATGCCGGTGAACCGGCGGCGCTGCTGCCGTTTCGCCCGGATCATGGCCACGAGCTGATTGATGACGCCGCGCGGCACACCCATCCCGGCTACCCCGTGATCGGCCGTCTTCGCGGCCTTGCCGAATTGAGAGGCGTGATGACAGCGATTGCCCATCAGCGCGGCTACCGGCTGCAATGACGGCGCCCCGCCTGCTCTGCGTCGGCGCGCTCACCTACGACACGATCTTGCGCCTCGATGTCCTGCCCTCCGGCGCCGGCAAGTTCCTGCCGAGCGAGGCCGTGCAGATCGCGGCCGGGATGGCGGCAAGCGCCGCCGCGTCAGCCAGCCGCCAGGGCGGGCAGGTCTGGCTATGGGCAAGCGTCGGCGACGATGCTGTCGGCCGCGATGTCATCGGCCAGATGGAGGCGGAGCGGGTCGACTGTTCGCTGGTGCGCAGGGTTGAAGGCGGTCGCTCGGCCATTGCCACGATCCTGGTCGATGCCGCCGGCGAGCGTATGATTGTGCCCTTCTACGATGCAATCACGCAAGCCGATCCTGACCGTCTTCCGCCCGCGGATTTTTCCCGCTTCGACGCCGTGCTGGTTGATGTCCGCTGGCCCGGAGCCGCGGCCCTGGCGCTGGCGAAGGCTCGCGAGTGCGGCATCCCGGCGATCCTTGACGCCGATGTCGCGTCGCGACCGGTGCTCGACCGGCTACTGCCGCTCGCCTCGCATGTCGTTGCTTCGCTGCCGGCGGCACGCATCCTTTGCGGTCCAGAGGTTTCCGCCGGTTCCGCCGTCGCCATTCTCGGCGAACGGACCGGCGCCTTCGTGGCGGTCACCGATGGGGCGAACGGCACCGCGTTCCGGCACCCGGGCGGCAATGATGTCCGTCATCTGCCGTCGCCGCGGGTCGAAGCCGTCGACACCCTGGCGGCAGGCGACGTGTTTCACGGCACCTTCGCTCTCGGTCTGGCCGAAGGTTGGGACGAAGAGCGGGCGGTAGCAGTGGCCAGCGCCGCCGCCGCGCTAAAGTGCCTGCGCTTTGGCGGACGTCTTGGCGCACCGACGCGCGCGGAAACGCTGGCTTTCATGCAAGGATCGACATGACGCCGAACACGGTTGGGCCGGTTCGGCAAAGAAGGGCACGTCAAGTGGCGCCGATCGACTACCATGGCAGTCGCTGCGCAACTGTTCGAGGGAGAATAAATGGCTGAGTTCAAAAAACGCGCACTGGTCACGGGGGCGGCCATGGGCATCGGCCGTGCTGTCGCCGAAAGGCTGGCCGGGCAAGGCGTCGACCTGATTCTGTTCGACCGGGCGGGCGATCAGCTGGATGACGTCGCGGCGCAGCTTTCGGCGCGCGGCGTGACCGTGCACACCGTGCTTGGCTCGACCGCCGACACTGAAGCCTGTGGCCGCGCCGTCGAGCTTGCCCGATCCGCGTTCGGCGGGCTCGACATGCTCTCCCACAATGCCGGCATCCAGCGTTACGGAACGGTGGAGACCACGGACGAGGCGCTTTGGGACGAGGTGATGAACGTCAACCTCAAGGCTGCCTACCTGCTCTCCCGCGCGGCGATGCCGCTGCTGCGGCAAAGCCGCGGCGCCATCGTCCATATGAGCTCGGTGCAGGGTCTGGCCAGCCAGGAAGGGGTTCTGGCCTACAGCACGGCCAAGCACGGCCTGATCGGGCTGGTCAAATCGATGGCCGTCGATTATGCGCCGCTCGGTGTGCGCGTCAATGCCGTCGCTCCGGGCGCCGTCGACACGCCGATGCTGCGGGATGCGGTCAAGCTCAACGATAAGCCCGACGAGATCCTGCGCATCCTCGACAACATGCATCCGCTCGGCCGTACCGCCCAGCCGCAAGAGATTGCCGCAGTCGTCGCCTTCCTGCTGTCCGACGATGCCTCCTTCGTCACCGGCGAGGTCGTACGCGTCGATGGCGGCCTGCTGGCGCGCATCGGCGGTTCTCCGCGCAAGGAATAACGTCGGCGCTGCTGCTTGCGCAGGCATTTCATGAACGGCTTGAAGCTGCAGAGCCTATAAGGGGTCGCCGATGGCACGGCTTTTGGGAACGCGGACCATCACCGAGGGGCGGCTCGACGAAACCGCCCCCGGCGCTTCAGTCGCGGCTAGGACGTTCGAGGTTTTGCTCGACCAGATCCTGACCTTCCGCCTGAAGCCGCACGAGCTGATTTCTGAAAAGGCGATGTCGGAAGCCCTCGGCGTGAGCCGCACGCCGGTCAGGGAGGCGCTCGCCCGGCTGGCCGGTCTTGGCTTGATCGACATTTATCCGCAGCGCGGCAGCATGGTGGCGCCGCTCCGGATTGCCGATCTCGAGAAATCGCAGTTTCTGCGCGAAGCGCTCGAAGTCGGCCTGATCAAGCGCGCGGTCGAGAGCCCGCGTCGCGCCGAACTGCTCGCCATGCTCAAAGGCGAACTGGCGGTCCAGGAGACGTTCGCCTCCATCGCGGACGACAGGCGCTTTTTCAAGTCGGACGAGCTGTTCCACCAGCACATCGCCAGCCATGCCGGCTTCCCCGGAATCTGGGCCGACATCAGCGCGGCGAAGCTGCACATGGACCGCTTCCGTTTCCTGTCTTTCCCGCGCCTCGACAGCATGTCGGTGGTTCTCGGCCAACATCGGCGGATTGTCGATACGCTCGAGCAGGCCGACGCGCTTGCGGCGGAAGAGGCGATGCGAACGCATCTTCGCCGCATCTTCGAGGTGCTCGAAATCGTCCAGGAGCGCTATCCCTATTATTTCGAGGCAAACGGCAGTGTGAGCCCGCTTTCGGCCGGCTCAATCCAAGCCTGAGCCTTTCTTGCGCGCTTCCGAAGGTGTCTTGGTCTTGCTGCCGGATGTGTCGGAAGCTGGCTCGGCTTTGCGATTTTGACCCTCACCGCCTTGCTCGTTGCGGAGCTGCTTTTCCACTATCGATCGCGATCCTTCCGCCGGGTCTTGTTCAGGATGAGTATCGGTTCCCGTCATGTCGGTTCCTATCCATTTTGATCAATTGCGTGCGGCGTGGGCTGACCTCCGCCGCCGGTTCTGTCGCGCCCGATCATCAGCCAGGCGGCGAACAGCACGACCAGTACGACCACGATCCAGGCGACGAAACGAGGCATCGGCCTCATGTCCCTCGCCGCCGCTTGCTGCCGCGTGCCTCCGGATCGGAGCCGGCCTCGACCGTTGGATCGGGCACGACCGGGCCGCGTTCGGCCTCGGAACCCTCAGCTTCGATCTCCTGCACGGCCTGATCCCAATGCTCGCGCTCGCGTCCTTGCGGACGGCCTTCGCGCTCCCAGATCTCATGGGCTCGCTGCCTGATACGCTCTTCCCTGTCCATGGCCTTTGCCTCGTCATCCCCTAATCCGGCGATCGCTGGTTTGTTCCGCGGTGCCAGCGCCGTTCATCGCGATTCAGTTGACCTGATCACCCAGCGCTCTAGATCAAACTTCGCGCCGAAGTCGCCTGGTGCCGGGGAGAACAATCGTGTGGCAGCAACGCTACAAGCACGTATTGTAAATGCCGTTACAGCCGTCGGTTCTCGACCAGACCGCCTGCGCTTGCTGCTGATAATATTTGTAGTGACGGCATGCTCGCCTTCCGGCCAGGTCGAGCAGCAGTCGAAAACCGCGGCTTCCGCCACACAGACCGCATCGCTGGTCCTGGAGAGCTGGATCGCTGGGGAAGCCCCGTCGGAATACACGTCGCGCACTTTGCAATCGGCCGGCAAGGCGCTCGCCGATGCCGGTGCGCAAATCCAGTCCGGCAAGTCGCCTGAGTCCAGCGGCCAAGCCGGTCTGAGGATGGCGGTTGGACGGCTTTCGGCAGCGGTAATTCGCGCGGCGACGGCCGTGCAGAACGGCAACCGCTCGGAAGTGGAACACGCGCAGCAGGATCTGCGGGCCGCCGCCGCCGACCTGAGCACGTCCTACGCGAAATATTTCGCGCCGAAATCATGAAGAAGCTGCTCGAAATATCGCTCGGCGTCGTCACCAGCGTTGGCGGCTTTCTTGAGGTCGGATCAATGGCGACCGCCGCTCAGGCCGGCGCCGCGTTCAGGTTTCAGCTGATATGGGCCGTCGTCCTGGGCACGATCTGCATCATCTTCCTGGTCGAAATGGCCGGACGCTTCGCCGCAGTTAGTCATCACACCATCGCCGACGGGATCCGGGAACGGTTTGGCTTCAACGCCTTTCTGTGGCCGTTGCTCGCCACTTTGCTGGTTAACTTCCTGGTCATGGCAGCCGAAATCGGCGGTGTTGCGATTGCGCTCGAGCTCGCCACCGGCATCGGCTTTCAGTGGTGGGCGCTGCCGGTCGCTTTTCTGGCATGGCTGTTCCTTTGGAAAGGCACGTTCGGATTCATCGAAAAAGGCGTCGCGATCCTCGGGCTGGTCACGCTGTGCTTCGTGGTTGGCGCCGTCATGCTGAAGCCCGATTGGGGGCAGGTCGCGGCCGGGGCCGTGCCAACACTGCCGGATCACGACGCGGCCAACTACTGGTTCATGGCAGTCAGCATTCTTGGTGCGTCGATCTCGCCCTATCTGTTCATGTTCTATTCGTCGGGAGCGATCGAGGACGAGTGGGACAAGAGCTATCTCGGAGCCAATCGGGCGATTGCCGGCCTGGGCATGAGTTTTGGCGGCACAATCGCTATGGGTGTGCTGATTGTGGCGGCGCTCGTTCTGGCAGCACACGGCATAGTGCAGGTCGACGACTACCACCAACTGCCGCTGATGCTGATTCAGATCTTCGGTTTCTGGGGGTTCGTCCTGTTCGTTGCGTCACTAGGCATTGCCTGCTTCGGCGCCGCGCTCGAAATCGGCCTGCAGCAAGCCTACCTTGTGGCGCAGGGTTTCGGCTGGACCTGGGGCGAGAACCTGAAACCGCGCGACGACCCGGGTTTCAGCACCGTGTATACGGTCTCGCTGTTTCTCGCCGCCATTCCGATCGCACTGGGTCTCGATCCGCTGAAGCTCACCATCTTCTCCATGGCGCTGACGGCCGCCAGCCTGCCGCTAACCGTGGTGCCGTTCCTCTTCCTGCTGAACGACGAGCGTTATATCGGCGAGCACCGCAATGGCATCATCGCGAATGCCGCGGTTATCTTCATCATCGCGCTCGGTTTCTTGCTCGCGATCGTGACCATTCCTTTGCAGATGTTCGGAGGCACGTGATGGATTTGCTGCGTGACATCCTGGACAAGCAAGTGGTCGACCGCGAGCAGGTCAAGATCGGCAAGGTTGACGGGCTGGTGGCCGAACTCAGGCCAGGCAAGCCGCCAAAAATCATTGCGGTCGAGCTCGGCTCGATCACGCTGGCGCGCCGGCTTGGCCAGCGGCCCGGGCGCTGGATGGCGCGGCTTGCGGCAAGGCTCGGCGGCAAGCGCCATGCCGAGCCGCACCGCATCGCCTGGAACAAGGTGCGCGACATCGGCGTCGACATCGAGTTCGATATCGACGTCCGCGAAACGGCGATTTTCGACTGGCAGGACTGGCTGCGCGATCATGTCATTGGGCGTATCCCGGGAGCTGGATGATGGCTACTATCAATCTCGAGCAATTGGCTGGCAGGAATGTGCTTTCGCAGCGCGGCAAAAGCATCGGTCATATCGAGGAGATACGCGCAGAATCGGATGGCGACGACCTGGTGATTGCCGAGTACCATGTCGGCATCTACGCGGCCTTCGAGCGTCTGTCCGCTTCGGCCATCGGCATTGCGGTCCTCAATGTCTTTCGACTGCGCAGTCGCGACAGCATGTACCGCATCCCTTGGGACAAGCTCGACATCTCCGATCCGGCGCGGCCGCGGTTGTTATGCACGACGGAAGAACTTTCCGGTATGAAGGGGAGTATCGAGGGCGATAAACCGGAATGAACGATACTTTCCCGCCGTCGGAGAATGGGGTCCAGTGAAAGTCCTGGTTACCGGCGCCACCGGCCTAATCGGTGCCTCCGTCGTGGCACGCCTTCTTTCCGAAGGACATGAGGTGATCGGATTGGTCCGCAGCCCCGGCGCAAACCGGACCGGCAATTATCAATTGCTGGTGCTGGACATGGCGGTGGCGCTGCAGCCCGAAGACTGGCTACCGCATCTCAGGGGCATAGACGCCGTCGTCAATTGTGCCGGCGTTCTGCAGGATAGCCCTCGTGAAAAGACGCGCGAAGTCCATCGCGAGGCGGCGGCAGCACTCTTCCTCGCCTGTGCGCGGGCAGGGGTTGCCCGGGTGATCCACTTCTCGGCAATCGGCGTCGATCGGGCGCAGCCTTCGGCATTCTCGGCGACGAAGCTGGCTGGCGACCAAGCGCTTATGGCGCTTGATCTGGATTGGGTGATCCTGCGCCCGTCCGTGGTGCTCGGCCGGCCGGTGTTTGGGGCCAGCGCATTGTTTAGGGGTCTCGCCTCGCTGCCGGTGCTGCCGTCCATGCCCGGCACCGGCCCGCTCCAAGTGGTGCAGCTCGACGACGTGGTCTCAACCGTCGTCTTCCTTCTCGATCCCGCCAGTCCGTCTCGCATCGTGCTGGAACTTGTCGGTCCCGAACAGCTGAGCATGGACGAGGTCGTCGGCAGCTATCGCCGATGGCTCGGCTGGGCTCCTGCAGCCAGGTTTGTCTTGCCGGCGGCTGTTGCAAGGCTTCTCTACCGCCTCGGCGACCTTGCCGCGATGTTCGGCTGGCGTCCACCGATGCGCACCAACGCGGCCAGAGAGATTGCCCGAGGAGGGGTTGGAGATCCCTCGGACTGGACCGCCACGACCGGCATACGCCCGCAAACCCTGGCGGGCTTCCTCGCGCTCAATCCGGCAACGGTGCAGGAAAAATGGTTTGCCCGGCTGTATTTCATCAAGCCTGCGATCTTCGTCGTCCTGCCCTTCTTGTGGATCGTGACGGGAATTGTGTCGCTGACCACCGGCTACCGCAGCGGCGTCGATCTGATGCAAGGCACGGGGGCGGGCATCTTGTCGCCGCCGATCGTGATAGCCGGTGCTCTTGCCGACATCGCCGTCGGCGCGCTCCTAGCCTGGCGGCCGGCGGCGCGAAAAGGCCTCTATGGCGGCATCGCGCTCTCGCTCTTCTACCTGGTCGTCGGAAGCTTTCTGAGCCCCGAGCTGTGGAACGACCCGCTTGGGCCGTTCCTCAAGGTGTTGCCGATCCTGGTGCTGCACTTTGTGGCCTTGGCAGTGCTGGAGGAGCGTTGATGCTCTATTTCCTGCTGAAATTTCTGCATGTCATCGGCGCATCCGTGCTGCTTGGTACCGGCGCCGGTATCGCTTTCTTCATGTTGCTCGCCCACAGGACCGGCAATGCCGCGACGGTTGCGGCGGTGGCGCGTGTCGTCGTCGTCGCCGACTTCCTTTTCACCGCGACGGCCGTGGTCGCGCAACCTTTGACCGGAGCCGCGCTCGCCTGGCAGGCCGGCTACTCGCTGTCGGAGGGCTGGATCGTACTTTCGATCGCGCTCTATATCTTCACCGGAATGTTCTGGCTCCCGGTCGTCTGGATGCAAATGGAGATGCGCAAGCTGGCATCGCAAGCCGCCGCTGCAGGCGCGCCGTTGCCGCCGCGCTATCATCGGCTCTTCTGGCTGTGGTTCGCCTTCGGCTTCCCCGCCTTCGCTGCCGTACTCGGGATTTTCTGGCTGATGATCGCGCGGCCTGCGATCGAGTGGTAGGTCGCAGGCAGGTCCCACTGCGATAATGCCCAGTCAAAGCACTACGGAAAGATTCCGGCCCATGCAGCGCCATGTGCCGGAGCGGACCTGCGCCTCGACCTGTAAGTCGCACCGGAGTCCGGTCTCGTATCATTTCCAACCGCGCGCTCACCGCCATCGGCACAGGACAACATCCCGTCTTGAGGCTGGTTAGGCTTCGCTTACCAAAAAAGATGACGCCTGAGGGGAACACGGGAAGCACAGGCAAGTTCGGTGCGCAGTGGAGGAGATTGCGCCATGAACAGTGTTATTTATCTCATCGGCTTCGTCGTCGTCGTGCTTGCGATCCTCTCCTTCCTCGGATTCCACTAGGAGACACCATGCAGGACCAGGACGATCAGGGCCGTCAGACGGCCGATTTCGAGACAGCCAGAAGCGAGCTTTCGGAAAGACTACAGCGAGAAAAGCAGACCGCGACGGAAGCGCTCCACGATGCGCGTGACGAGATCACCAGGAAAGCCGGAGACTACGCATCGGAAGCAAAGCAAGCATTGTTCAACAAGGCGGAGGGAACGCAGCGCGACGTGAGCGCCAATCTGAAGGCCTTCAGCGGCGCATTGCGCGCGGCAAGCGAGCATCTTGCCAATAATGATCAACGGACCGCTTCGAAATTCGCCCTTGACGCCGCAGGCGGGCTCGAGCGGCTTTCCTCGTCCCTGAAGGATAAACCGTTCGACGAGGTGCTTGGCGAAATTCAGTCGTTCGGCCGCGAAAACTCGGGGGCGCTGATCGCCGGTTCGGTATTGGCAGGCCTGGCGCTGGGGCGGTTCATCAAGAGCTCGCCGCCCTCTGCCCAAGCCGGAGCACCGCGCCGGTCGGGAGCAGGCCGGGCGCCCGAGACCGGTCCTAGCTCGAATGAGTTCGGAGGGCGATCGGCAGAGGCAGTGGAGCCGGCCCCGCTAGTATCCGATCAGTCCGGCGATGACTGGGCCAATGCAAGCCTGGAGCAAAACCCATGACTGACAATCAGGACACTCGCAGCCTGACAACCCTTGTCAGCGATCTGGCACAGCAGGTCACAACACTGCTTCAAACCGAAAGCAGGCTGTTGCGGGCTGAAATGTCGGAAAAGGTAAGCAAGGCCGGCGCCGGCGCCGTGGAGGTAATGGGAGGCGCCATTTGCCTGCTCGCCGCCCTGATGGTGCTTTTGCAGGCGCTGGTGATTGCCTTGGCGAGCGCCGGGCTGGGAGCCGGATGGTCCTCGCTGCTCGTCGGCGTCGTGGTGGCAGTACTGGGCGTCATACTCTTGCGCTCCGGCAAGGCAAGCATGGCTCCCTCAGAGTTGACCCCCGACCGGACACAAGACCAACTTAAACGCGACGCACGCGTGATCAAGGAACAGATAAGATGACCGACAAATCCGCAGCCGAGTTGGAACGCGATGCTGATATTGCTCGCGCCAGAGTGGCAGATACCGCAGACTCGATCCGCAGCAAGATGACACCGGGCCAACTGATCGACGAATTCACCGGGATGTTCAGCGGCGAGGGATCCGCCATGCTCAGCAATCTTAAGACTCAGGTCAGGGACAATCCGTTGCCGCTTACATTGGTCGGCGCGGGCCTGGCCTGGCTGATGCTTGGCAAGGGCACGTCGGTAGACAGTTCAGCACTTGGTGCCTATTCGACCAGCAGGGAACCTGACGGCAGCCGAACCTTCTCTGACCAGCGGAGCTTGGGCGGGGCCTGGCAGGACTCAAGCGGCGATGAGTACGGTGCCGAGAGCGAAGATTCCGCCGGCTCCATGCTCTCCGATGCCGCTCGTTCGGTTGCTTCCGTGGCAGGCGGTGGGACTGAGGCTGTCGCAGACGTTGCGAGCGGCGCCAAAGAAAGATTAAGAAGCACGGCCGGGCAGTTCGGCTCGAGCGCCAACGATATGGCGGGGCGGGTGCGGCAGTCGACGCGAGACCTGTTCCAGCGCGAACCTCTGGCAATGGCCGCGGTGGGCCTTGCCGTGGGCACCGCCATCGGCGTGATGCTGCCTCACACCGCCGCGGAAGACGAACAACTCGGCCCCTACCGCGACAAGCTTCGTGACAGTGCCGAGGAGCTCTTTGAAGAAGGCGTGGAACAAGCCAAGCAGGTCGCCGCCGAAGCATATGAGACTGTAAAAGAAGAGGCTGACCGACAGGGTTCCAGCAGCGACGCCGAGACCTTGGTCGACCGCGTCGAGAAAGTCGTGAAAAAGACGGCAAGCAAAACTGAGGAAGCGATTCGCGATCGTTTGCCGGAGACCGACGAGGTTCCCAGTTCGAACGATTCTCCCGAAACAACGTGATAGCGCTGCGGTCGTTCGTGGCGATTCCGACCACGGGCCGCCTCGCGGTTGGCACATCGAAGTCGGCTAGGAGTCCGCAACCTTCCGCAGACAAATATGATCGCGGCGCTCAAGTCATTAGCCGAGGCGCTCCGGTCCGTTCCGATTCTTCGCTCTGAATCCGTTCGGTTCGTCGGGCTGCATGAAGCGTGTCTGGCCAACGGGCCTCAGCAGCACTGTCCATTCTGAAAAAAAACAACCACATGGGGTAATCGCGGGAGCGACGCGCCCTGGAACCGATCATAGCCTTGGAGGGTGGCTGTTCCCCGATAAGATGAAATACGGGCTCACGACTGGACGCCGGGCCCAGCATCAACGGAGAACAGCCATGGAAGAACATATCGGTCTCGACGTGTCGATGAAAGAGACGGCGGTGTCGATCCGCCGTGAAGGCGAACGGATCTGGCGCGGGAAGTGCGCATCTGATCCCAGGATCATTGCCGAGCTTGTCCGCAAGCGGGCGCCGGCCGCAAAGCGCGTCGTGTTCGAAACCGGCCCGCTGTCAGTTTGGTTCTATCATGCGCTGCGCGCCGAGGGATTGCCAGCCATCTGCATCGATGCGCGCAATGCCAAAGCCGCTCTCGATATGGCGGCGAACAAGACGGATGCGAATGACGCCGATGGTTTGGCGCGTCTTGCTGAAGCAGGATTCTTTCGCGAGGTGCGCGTGAAAGGCTTCGACAGTATGTTGACCCGCACGCTCGTGGCAGCATGCACTCGGCTGGTCCGGATCACCGTCGAGCTTTCCAACCAGATCCGAGGGATCATGAAAACGTTCGGCTTGCTCGTTCCCGCCGGTAAGGGAACTACATTCGAAAAGAATGTCCGGAGCCTTCTTATCGATCAGAGCGAGCTTGCTCCTGTCGTCCTACCGATGTTGGAAGCCTGGTGCAGCATTCGCATCCGTGCCGCCGAGCTTGGGCGCCAGCTTGTCGCAGATGCACGTCAAAGCCAAGCATGCCGCATACTCATGTCGATCCCCGGCATCGGCGCCATTACCGCAACCTCTTTCGCCACGGCCATTGAAGATCCGGGCAACTTCAAGAAGTCCCGCTCTGTTGCCGCTTGGATCGGCCTGACAACTCGCCGCTACCAATCGGGAGAAGTCGATTATGACGGCCATATATCCCGACGCGGCGATCGACATTTGCGGGGACTTCTCTATGAGGCTGCGGCGGTCATCCTGACACGCAGCTCGATCGACAGCAGCCTGCGCACGTGGGGCCTCAGGCTCCGGGAGAGGGTTTGGCTTCAAACGAGCTGCCGTGGCTGTGGCGCGCAAACTGGCGGTGATAATGCATTCGATGCTCAAGACCGGTGAGTTCTTTGATCGAAATGCAGGCGCCACAGCATGAAATCTTGCGAATAGCGTTCAGGATCTGAGCGCCTGAGACGTCCCTGCCGGGACGTGAGCCGAGCCATTCCGCTGATGGGATTGCACCGCTGTCTCAGCAAAGTGCGTCGTCCACATTGAAGGCTCGTCCGCGGAGCTCCATCATGCGGCGACTGATGTCGACCGCGAAGACAACCATGCACCCGGCAGCGTCGTCTCAACGCAATTACATGCTTGACGTCCCAGCGGCGATTAGACAACCCCGTCAATTCGACAGGGGTGGTTGCTAGGAATTCCTCTCGGCCCGCCGGGCGGCCTAACTCTTGGCGGTCTCTCCCGCCTCACGCAGCCTGGCGTATTGCAAGGTGACACCGCGCAGGTTCTGCCTCAACCAGTCGGCCATTTTCTCTTCTTCGCTGAGATTCTGCTGAAGGGAATTGGTTGCCTGACTAAACCCTCCGGCCTCGGCGAGTACGAGCAACGAGTTGTAAGCGGCGATCTCGTAATTTTCGAATGCAAAGTTGGCGAAGCTGTTCTTGAGGATTTCGTCGCCGGCTACGGAATGTCCCATCGCGGCCATGCTGCCGACCATCGACATGGCCGTGTCCTTCAATGTGGAATGGTCCTCACCGAGGCCATCCAGAATGGATTCCAGGCGGGCCATCTGCCCTTCGGTCTCCGTGATATGCTGCTGCAGGCGGTCGGCGACCTGCGGATAGTTCTCGATCCGCTTGACCTGAGGTTTCATGATCGACAGTGCCTGGTTCTCCATGGCGTGGGCGTTGCGCAGCCCGACAATGAAGATCGAGCGGGTTTCGGAATTGACATCAGTATCCATAGGATTTCCTCGCGGTTTGACGTGTAGAACCAAACCGTGGCTATGCCGATTTGTTCCTGGCGAGGTGTTGACTGTCGAGCTTTTACACCTAACCCTGCTCTTCAAGAAGTGCAGCATAAACAGCTCTCACAACCTGCGACAGTACGTCGAAAGCATAGCCGATATGCAAACGGTCGCACGGCGTATGGTAGTCTCGTTCCCCACCATATTGAGGGTAGGAATGTTGCCCACATCGGCGTGTTGCGGACGACGACGTCGGACCGGACTCGGCCCCCTCGCCAAAGAAGCTCATATCCGAGATGCCCGCGAAACAATCCGCACCAGCAGATTGCCCGGGCCATAGCGGGCGCTCGCGTCGGCCGCGATGTGCGACGCGACCGCGGGCAGCCTCGCCGATGCGGGCCGGTTCCGAAAGGTTCGTCGGCAAGCAAGGCATCGAGCCGAAGGCGGTGACGATTGCCGGTCCGGCAAACCGGCATCGGTAGACTGCCGGCAGTGTTTGATCTCGACTAGGCGAGCAACGATGTCATTTCAGCGAATAGAGGTAGGCAGCGACGTCCCGCGCCTCCTGATCGGAAATTCTGGTCGAAGGCATTGCCGTATGCGGATTGATCTCCCTTGCCGCACGGATCCAGCGGATCAGGTTCTCCGGCCTATTGCGCAAGACGCCGCCGACATAGACCCGGGTGGCCAGGCTTGCGTCGAGGCGTGGACCGACTAACCCTTGCGCGCCGGGAACGCCGGTGATGGTGTGGCAACCGGCGCAGCCATTGGCCATCATGATCGGAATGGCGCGGGCGCCGACGCCGCCGGTCGCATTGTCGGCCTTCTGCTCGACCCGACGGCTTTGCTCGAAGTACAACAAAATCCCGGCCAGGGCTGCAACGAGCACGACAATAACCGCAGCGCCGATTACGGCTTTAGACAGCGTGAAGCGCATGCGACGCCTCCCGGTCCTTTCGGCTGCTCGAGCGGATCCACAGGCCGGCCAGCAGCAACGCCGCGCCGCCATAGATCAGGCCGGCCGGAACCCACATGACCAGACCGGCGAGTTGCTGGTCCTCGAGCGGGCTAAGATTCCATAGGTCTGCGCCTGCGCCATTTTCCGGATACCACAGCCTTGGCGAGACCAGGAGCAGCACTCCGAGCAGGCCAGTGTGCAGCGACGTGAAGAAGAGGTGCATGACTGCGCTGCCACAGGCTTGTTCGCGGCCTGAACGCGGCAGCAGGACCCACCAGAACAGCAGGCCGGAACCGAAGAAGCTGGCATGTTGCGCGTAATGCAGGACACCCTGTGCAAGCGCCGCCTCGAACAGCGCCGGAATATGCCATGCCCATATGGCGACGCCGTGCAGGACGGTGGCCGTTACAGGGCGGCTGATGGTGGCCCAAACCGCCTGCAGCATCTTCGCGTGCCCGGCTGCGCCAAATGCCAGCCGCAGCTTGATCGGCAATGCCCACATCATCGCCGCCGCCGGCCGGGAGGCGACCAGCAGGGGTGCCGCCACCGCCATCAACAGTTCGTGCTCGATCATGTGGGCGGTGAAGACCCGCTCACCCAATGCATGGAGCGGACTGACCAGTGCTGCCGCCAAAATGGCCCAGCCGGTCGCAAACAGCAGGGCTTGCCGCAACCGCAACGGGCGGCTGCGGGCACTCCGCCGCCACAGCCGAAAGGCGCCTGCCGCGTAAAGCAGTGCGACCATGGTTAGCGGCAGCGTGATCGGCAACGCCAGCGTCCAGCCGGCCTGCGCGGCGCCGGCACCGTAGCAGATCGTGGTAGAGAAGAGCGCGTCGAAGCTCATCGCAGGCAGCCGTCAAGAATGAGCGAGGCGGCGCCTTGCATGACAATTACCAGCGCAAACAGCACCGCGCTGAGAATGCCGATATTGGCGACGAAATCCTCGGTGCCGCGCGTACGATCCGGTTTAAAGGCGGCGCCACCTTGCTGGCGCGCCCGCCACGAAAGCACGCCGCCGAGCAGGGCCAGCACTGTCAGCACCAGCGCAATGACCAGTATGAGGGGAACGCCGTGGGCGCACTGCCACTCCACGAACGCATAGTTCAGCTGCGTCGACACCGCCCAGGCCAAAGGCCCGGACAACAGCCCGCCCCATGATGTGCCCAAGCGAAGCGCACGCATCTCAGTCAAGCCTCGGCATCCAGTAGATCAACAGATAGATCGGGATCCAAGTCGCGACCACGAAATCCCAGTAGAAGACGTTGTCGCCAACGTCCCCGAAACGCCGGCCGTTATAGCCATGGCGCGTGAACATCAGGACCGTCAGCACCAGCGTGTCGCCGACGTCGGTAATCAGATGCGTTGTGTGGAGGCCGAGCAGGACCCACAGCATTGAGCCGTACGCATTGGTATCCCAATAGATGTTGAGGGCCGGAAATTCGAACCACCGCACGACAAGCGGTGCGATACCGAGCAGCGACATGACGATCAGGCCGATGCGCACGGGCACCATGGCACAGGCTTCGGCATAGCGGTTCAGTATGTGGTTGGGTACCACGCTGGCGAGCAGCAACAGCGTGACGATGGTGCCTGGCCAATGGTTGGGCGGCGGCACGCCCAGCGGCCATTCGGGCGACAGATAGGCAAGGTAAAGATAGGCGCCTGCGGCGAGCGCGAACCCAGTGCCCTCCAGCGCCATGAAGGCGAGAGTGCCCCACCAGGTCGGGCTGCGTGGTCCGAGCCCGAAGGTCGGGAGTTGGGAAAGATCGGCGGTAGGGCGCTGTTTCATTCCTCATCCTCCGGGTCGCCTTTCGGCCAGAACCAGCCGATCAGAGTGATGGCGATCGGCCCGGCTCCCCAGACCACCGCCCACGGGCTGAAGATCGAATAGAGAAAGGTGGCGCCGACGGCGAGCGCGGCGAACAATGGCCAGATCGACGGTGTCGCCGACTTCTCGCGCACATCTGGATGCGCCTCTGCCACGGTCGATATGACAAGTTCGCGCGCGTCGACGCGAAGCCCGGTCGCGACAGGCAGCGTGTCACGTTCGGCCCAGAGCGGCTCGGCGTGGGTAACCACCGGGATCCGAGCGAAATTATAGCTCGGCGGTGGAGAGCTCGTCGCCCATTCCAGCGTGCCAGCATTCCAGGGATTGTCCCCCGCCGGGGCGCCCCTCGAGGCGCTGTACACCAGGTTTATAGTGAACAGAACGAAGCTTAGGAACAGGATGACCGCGCCGGCTGTGATGAACAGGTTGATGTTGCCCCAGCCGAGTTCCACCGGATAGGTGTAGACCCGCCGCGGCATGCCCCACAGGCCGACAATGTGCATCGGAAAGAACGCCGCATTGAAGCCTAGGAAGGCAAGCCAGAAGTGCCAGCGTCCGAGACGTTCGCTCATCATCCGGCCGGTGATCTTGGGGAACCAGAAATAGGTCGCGCCGAGCAGCGGGAACACCGACCCGCCGATCAGCACGTAATGGAAATGCGCGACCACGAAATAGGTGTCGTGCACTTGCAGGTCCAATGGCACCGACGCCAGCATCACCCCAGTCAGGCCGCCCGCGACGAACGTGAAGAAGAAGCCGAACACAAACAGCAGCGGCGTCCGGATTATCGGGCGTCCGTCCCACAATGTCGCCAGCCAGCAGAAGATCTGCAGCCCGTTCGGGATGGCGATCAGCATGCTTGAGGCGGTGAAGAAGCTCGCGCCGAGCTTGGGCAGACCGGTTGCGAACATGTGGTGAACCCACAGGCCGAACGACAGAAAGCCGACCGCGATCAAGGCCAGTACCATGCCCAGATAGCCGAATACCGGACGCCGGGCGAAAGCGGCGATGATCGAGGACACCACGCCGGTAGCCGGCAGGAATATGATGTAGACTTCGGGGTGGCCGAAGAACCAGAACAGGTGCTGGAACAGCAAAACGTCGCCGCCCTCGGCGGGATTGAAGATATGGGTGCCGACCAGCCGGTCGAGGATCAGGAACGTCGACGTGATCATGACCGCCGGCATGGCGAACACGATTACGAAAGAGGTGACCAGCATCGCCCAGACGTAGAGCGGAATCTTATCGAGCGACATGCCCGGCGCACGCTGCTTCAGCACGGTTACGATGGTGGCGACCGCGACCGCCAGCGATGACACTTCGGTGTAAGTGATCATCTGCGCCCACACGTCGGAACGCTTGCCTGGCCCAAATTCAGGACCGGACAGCGGCACGTAGGAGAACCAGCCGACGTCGGGCGCCATGTCGAGTGCAAACGACACCCAAGCGAAGAGGCCACCGGAGAGATAAATCCAGAAGCTGAATGCATTGAGGCGCGGAAAGGCGATATTGCGGGTGCCGACCATCAGTGGCACGAGGTAGATGCCGGTCGCCTGAACGATCGGCACTGCAAACAGGAACATCATGGTCACGCCATGCATGGTGAACAGCTGGTTGTAGCGGTCGGGCCCGATCAGCCCACGCTCCGGCCCCGACAGTTGGATGCGCATGGCAACGGCGCTGAGGCCACCGAGGCACAGGAAGACGAAAGCGGTGATCAGGTAGCGCCGCGCGACAATTTTGTGGTCGACGCTCGAGAGCGCACCGATGATGCCTGGCGCCGTCTGCCATGTCCGCGCCAACCAGCCGTCAAGGCTGGCGTCGTCGAGGCCGGTATCACGAGGACCGTCGCGCTCGGGAGCTAGGTCACCCTTTTGTGCTGCGGCGCGTTGCTGGGCGAGGTCACGCCCATGGGCCAGGTCGGCGCTACTCATTTCAAGCCCTCGAGATAGGCTACGATTGCATTCAGCTCGTCCCCGTTCAGTCCCACCACGGGCATGTGGGCACCTGGCTTGATCCCTTGCGGATCGGCTATCCAGGCTGCGAGATTGCCCCGGCTCATCGCCAGCGTTCCGGCAGCGAGCGTCCGCCGGCTTGCGATATGTGTAAGGTCGGGAGCGACCGTACCGCCGGCGATGGTGCCGCCGATCTTGTGGCACATCACGCATGGCCGTTTGAGGAACAGGTCGTGGCCGGTTTTGGCCTCGGCCGACACGGGGGCGGCCGCCGGCCGCAGCTGATCGTTCAGCCAGGCGTCGAATACAGGCCGAGGTTCGGCGATGATGAAGGTGCTCATATTGGCATGCTGCGCGCCACAGAACTCGGCGCACTGGCCGCGATAGACGCCGGGTTTGTCCGCCTTCAGATCGAGAACGTTCTCGTGGCCTGGAATGAGGTCCAGCTTGCCCGAGAGGTTCGGGACCCAGAAGGAATGGATGACGTCGGTCGAGGTCACTACAAGCCGCACCGGCTCGCCCGCCGGGATGTGGATTTCATTGGCGGTCGTCAGGATGCGGTTCGGCTGATCATTTTCGTAGCGCACCTCCCACCACCATTGATGTCCGGTCACCCGGATCGTCAGCGCCGCATCCGAGCCGATAGCAGCGAGCGTCCGGTTGGCGAAGTAGCTCAGCAGGGTCAGGCCTACCAGGATCAGGGCGGTAGCGGCGAGTGCGGCGACGACAATTCGCATCTTGCTGCGCTCGGCGGCAGCGTCGAGTACAAGTGGATCGCCGAGCGGCGCCGCGCGCCGGGCCAATGGCATGATCAGCACAGCCAGCACTAGAAGCCAGACCACCGTGCACAGCGCGGTGAAGAACCAGATCAGCCACGCAAGCTCACCCGCGGCCGAGCCTTTTGGGTCGAGCGCCGATTGCCAGCCGCTGCATCCTGCAAGGAGCAGCATGAAGGCTGCGCCGCAGCACACCCTGCAAACAAGGCGGTTCACGGCGACTTCCCCAGAGTCGCGGCATCCGGCAGGCGATTTTCGGATGGATGGGGCATCATGTCGTCGTCGCGGCTCGGCGCAGCGGATTTTGGCGCGTTGCCGCTCAACGCGCGGACGAAGGCGGCAAGCTCCCAGATCTGGTCGTCCGGGATCTTGTCGCGGAAGCTCGGCATGCCGTTTGGCCGACCGTCCCTGATCGTGGCGTGGATGCTTTCGATCGAGCTGCCATAGAGCCACTTCTTGTCCATAAGGGCCGGGCCCATGCCGCCACCGCCATTGGCATGGCAACCGGAACAGTTGAACCAGTTGAACAGACGCTTGCCCTCGCTGAGGTGGAAGGCGTTGGCCTCGAACACGCCGGCCTTGGTATCGGACGAGGCCGGCCGTTGGCCGCCCGGCTCGAGGGCCGTCACGGCTGCCGGTTGGTCGCCCGAGCCGAGCGCCGACTGTGGACGCGTGTCGCGTTCCTCACGCTGGCACCCGGAAACCGCGAGGATCGCGAACACCAGCAAGGGAAGACCGCGCTTCATTTCAAGGCGCTCCGACAGGATCGAGGCGGGGCACCTGGTAGGCCGCCAGGATCGCGTCGATCTCGTCGCGGTGTCTGGTCAGGGCGGCGTTCACCTCGTTGCGCAGCGTATCGTCGCCACGGCGCACGCCCATCGAGATGTCGTAGATCATCGGCAGTTGCGGGCCGTCCACGCGCGGCGAAACCGGCGTGATCCGCAGCGCCACCTTCTGCTTGGATGCGAAGTAGCCGGCCAACGGTCCCCAGACGACGGCCATGTCGATGTCGCCATTCGCGACCGCCTCAATAATGCGCGCTGGCGGGTTCGGCGCCGAATAGTCGCCATAGACGGGGAAACCGATGAGATGGCCGACGATGCCGCGGCGGCCAAGCGCCTGGACGGGCGGCGAGTTGGCGCCGTCGTCGCCGATCAGTTGGACGCCGATGTGCAGATCGCGCAGGCGAGGATCGTTGAAGGACGTGATTTCTGGCACATCCTTGCGTGTCACGAACACATAGGAAGACCGGTAGTAGGGCGCGGTCGTGCGCAGCATCTCGAGATTGACGGGCGTGCCGGGCACCAGATCGCACAAGCCGGCTTTCAGCGTGTTGCGGACGAAGCCGCGCCGCTGTGCCCACCACGTGTAGGACACCGTCGCACCAAGCTCCCCGGCGACGAGTTCGGCAATCTTGTTTTCAAAGCCTTCCCTGGCGGCATTGGAGAACGGCATGTTGTTGGGATCGGCGCAGATCCTCAGCTCGCGCGCATCGGCAAGGGTGGCGACAAGCGAGAGCGCCAGTGCGCCAACCGCGACGGCTAACCGCCGCGAACGCGTTCTCCGTGGCCGCGCAACTCGGCCGATCGTCTCAAGGCAGCCGGAACACATACAGCGTACCTCCCGGCGTGGTTACATCCTTCAGATCTTTCATGACGTTGACGAAGCCGAGCGCGGCGGTGGCGTCGCGCGGATCGAGATCGCCGGATACGATCGCGCCGGCCCAGCCGCCGACACCCGAAAGGATCGCAACATATTGGTGCCCGTCCGGGCCGCGATAGGTGATCGGCTGGCCGATGATGCCGGACGACGTTTTGAACTGCCACAGCAGTTCGCCGGTCCTGGCGCTGACCGCCTTGAACCAGCCTTCCATGGTGCCATAGAACACGACGTTGCCGGCGGTGGCGACGGCGCCGCTCCACACCGGAAAGTTCTCCTTCAGGCTCCACGCCGGCTTGGCGGCGGCGACATCCCAGGCGGTGAAAGCACCGCGATTGCCGCCCGGCCCGGGGATCATGCGCACGTTCATGCCGACGTAGGGCGTGCCGGCGATGTAATTCACCTCGACGCCCTCTTCGTCCATGCAGAGATTGTTGTGCGGGATGTAGAGCAGACCGGTCTTGGGCGAGAATGCCGAAGGCTGCCAGTCCTTGAGGCCGGACGCGGTCGGGCAGATGTCGCGCACGACCTTGCCGGTGCCGGTTTTTTTGTCCGGATTTACAATCAGCCGGCCGGTCTTGAGGTCGACGCCCTTGCTGGAATTGACCGGCCCGAACGGCACTGCCGACAGGACCTCGCCCGTGGTGCGATCCAACAGATAGACGTAGCCGTTGCGTTCCGGCCGCACCAGCACCTTGCGGGGCTTGCCCTGCCAGGTCATGTCGAGCAGCACCTGTTCGTTGATGCCGTCGTAGTCGTGCAGATCGTGCGGGGTCCATTGATAGAACCATTTGGCTGCGCCGGTGTCGGGATCGCGGGCAAAGATGCCGGCGGTCCATTTATTGTCGCCAGGCCGCAGATCCGGATTCCACGGACCGGGATTTCCGGTGCCATGGAAGATCAGGTTGAGGTCCGGGTCATAGGAGATCCAGCCCCACACATTGCCGCCGCCGATCTTCCAGGCGTCGGGCGGCCACGACGTCACGCCGAGATCCTTGCCCTTGTCCATGTCGTAATGCGGGTTGAAATCCGGGCCGATCAGCACCTCGGTGTCCGGGCCGGTGTTGTAGGCCGTCCAGACGACGTGGCCGTCGCCGGCGTCGAGCGCCTTGATCCAGCCGCGTACGCCCATTTCGCCGCCGGAATTGCCGACCAGCACCTTCCCCTTTACCACCAGCGGCGCCATCGTGATGGTCTCGCCGACATTGATGTTGCCGATATGGGTGTTCCAGACCGGTTTGCCGGTGGCCGCATCCACGGCGATGGTGTGGCCGTCGAGCGTGTTGAAATAGATGCGCCCGTTGAAGAAGGCCGCACCGCGGTTCACCACGTCGCAACAGGCAACGCCCTGGGCGGCAGGCTCCGGATTGGGCTCGAACTTCCACTTCATCGGCGCGCCGGGCTTGGTAAGGTCAAGCGCATAGAGGATGTTGGGAAACGGCGTCACTATGTACATCGTGTTGCCGACCACCAGGGGCGCAGCCTCCTGGCCCTTGTTGACGCCGGTCGAGAAGGTGAAGGCCACCTGCAGGGTCTTGACGTTGTCTTCGGTGATTTCCGCGAGATCGCTGTAGCGGGTCGAGGCGTAGTTCTTTGCCGGCATCGCCCACTGGCCGTCGTCGGGCGGAGCGGCTGCGGCCGGCGGATTTATCGCAGGGCTTGACGTTGACTGAGCAACCGCCGCGGTAATCAGCGCGAAGCCCGCCAGCAGCGTCCATCCCAGCATCGCAGCCATAGACCTTTTTCCCCCGTTGGCTGACACACTGGTTTGCACGGCCACCTGTCGCACTTTCTTCATTTGTGTATTGACCCGCCCACGCCGGCGCCGAGCTCCGCCGCCACGTCCGCCTCACTTCCGGCACACAATGGATGCCCCCAGCCGGAGGCGCTCTTGCCGCCGGGATCGAGGTCGTAAATGATGGCGTCCTTGCGGTCTGGGTTGATGCCGGCCGGCACCTTGTCCAGCCCCAGCGCGGCGCGCACGCGCCAGGCGACATTGTGGTCGGCACAAGAGGAATCGCCGCTTATGCCAAGCGCCCCGACGATCCCCTTGGCGTCGTAAAGAGCCAGGCCGCCGCCAAATGCGACGACACCGCCGATGGGCTTTCCCAGCAACGGATCGCTGGAGCTTCCAAATGTCGAAGGATCGCCGGCATAGGCTACCGCTGGATTGACCGGATTGGTGGCCTGCAGGCCGTATAGAGGACCGCCGGGCTGCACCGGCGCATAGAGGTTCGCGGTGGACAACGCCATCTGGGCGAGGCTGAGCCCGTTGGCGGTATTGGCTTTTTCGGCGGCGATCAGCCGGCTGCCGGGCCACTGGGCGTCGGCGGTAGGCCCGCTGAACGCGACGGCGCAGACCGTTCCGTCGCGAGCCACGACTGCGGCCCATTCATGAGTATCGAAGCCGCCATTGCCCGGGCCGCCGCTTGCTTTGACGTTGGCCTTGAGAGCGGCCAACAATTTGTCGTGGTCGGCCGGGCAAGGTGCTTGAGCCCAAGCTTTTTGCTGGACGGCGCAGATCGTAAGCAGGAACAGACATAATGCTACTGAGACAATCCGATTGCGATCCATCAGCTGCGCCGTGTTTGTTGAACACTCCCAACGCGTGACAGGCGCAGAAGTGCCAAATGGAATGAAATAAATATCGGATGGGGTGAGCTAAACTCGGCGGCGGGCGCTCGGGAGGCATTCAATCCGAAATCGGAGTTATTCGCCCGGTGGTCCGGGCTCGGCTGGAACGGAGCGGTATCTATTGCAGTTGTGTCGAATGCTGTCTGCAGTCGAGCAACTGGCCCAATCGGTGAAAGAGCGACGAGCGATCCTGTTCGTTGGAGCCGGGGTGTCGATGAGCGTCGGCTTGCCGTCTTGGCAAAAGCTCATCGAGCACATGCAAAACGAGCTCGGCCTTCACGAGGACATGATAGGCGCACCAGAGGCCAGCTATCAGGCCATTGCAGAATATTACCGGCTGAAGCAGGGGAGCCTCAGCCATTTGCGCAGTTGGATGGATCGCGAATGGAGCGTCTCGCGGGAAGAAGTGCAGCGATCGGCAATCCACAAGCTGATCGTATCGCTCGATTTTCCGATCATCTACACCACCAATTATGATCGCAACCTCGAGGTGGCCTTCGAGATCCATAGCCGCCCCTTTGTCAAAGTCGCCAATGCGAAGGACTTGCCAAAGGCCACCGGCGAGGTGACGCAGATCATCAAGTTCCACGGCGATTTCGACGACGATAAATCGTTGGTCCTGGCGGAGACCGACTATTTTGAACGGCTGTCGTTCGATTCGCCGCTCGATGTGAAATTTCGAGCCGACGCGCTAGGGCGCACCATCCTGTTCATCGGCTACAGCATGTCCGACATGAACATCCGTCTGCTGCTGCATCGGCTTTGGCAGACCTGGCGCAGGTCCGGTTACGAGAAGAACCGTCCGAAATCCTTCATCTTCATGTCGCAGCCGAGCATCGTCCAGGAGGCTGTTCTCGGCCGCTGGGGCATCGATATGCTGACCGAAGAGGCCGACGATCCTGAAGACGCGCTCCTCGCATTCCTGAACGAACTCAAGGACAGGGTCGGCCGGCCGGACGGCGCGTGAGAAAACCTGCGGAAACGAATTGGTCAGGCAGTGGGAACCGGCTGATCCGATGTGAGTTCGGGAGGACTAACATAGCCGGGACCGAGCCTTGGTGGGCGCACGCAAACACAAGCGAAGAATGTATGCCAAACACGACCTGTCGGCCGAGTTGGCCTATGAGATCGATTTTTTTGCCCGCAAGTGCGGCCTGACGAGGGACGAAGCGCTCAAGATGATGCGAGATGCCGGCCAGTTGAAGGACGGCGCAAAGGCATCTTGCGAAACCGGGGCGAAGTAGCGACGTGGATCCCGCTTCGTGGACGGCTTTTGTCGGAACGGTCATCCTGATGCAGATGCCGCCGGGGCCCGACAGTCTGCTGGTGATTGCGCGCGGCATCGGGCAGGGCCGTGATGTTGCCCTGTTCACCGTCCTGGGA
The DNA here is from genome assembly GCF_040320195.1 of Mesorhizobium sp. M0768. Taxonomy (NCBI): domain Bacteria; kingdom Pseudomonadati; phylum Pseudomonadota; class Alphaproteobacteria; order Hyphomicrobiales; family Phyllobacteriaceae; genus Mesorhizobium; species Mesorhizobium sp. M0768. The sequence goes on from NZ_JAMYPD010000018.1 coordinate 72,419, forward strand.
ATGACCCTCGGCGCCGGTATGGTCCAGCTGCCGCTGCTTGCCCTCGGCATATCGTCGCTGCTCCAGGCATCGCCGTTTGCCTTTGCCATGCTTCGATGGATGGGCGCAGCCTATCTGGTTTGGCTTGGATCGCGTCTGGTGCTGCTGCCGTCGGCCGGCGTCGCCGTCGAGGAGCCCCGCAGTGTCGGGGCGCTTGTGGCCGCACGCGAAGGAATGATCGCCAATCTGATAAATCCCTGGCCGATAACCTTCATGCTAGCTTTCCTTCCACAGTTCGTCGATCCCTCCCGCGGATCGGTCACGCTGCAATTGCTGCTGCTCGGTGGCACCCAGAAAATGACCGGTGTGTTGGTGCTGGGCACATATGCACTCGCATCCGGCACGCTCGGGACCTGGGTCATGAAACGCCCGAAGGTAAGGCTCTGGCAGCAGCGCGTGGCAGGCTGCTTCGTCGTCTGTCTCGGTATCCGCATGGCAGTCGGTGGCGCGCACCGCTGAGGATCAAGCGATGCACCGGCCACCGCCGATGGAACATCCGCCGACAATTTTCGTTGACCTGCTCCACAAGGCGAGAGGTCGAACATGTCGAAGTTCCAAGCCGCTACCCCGGAGCGTTTGCAGCAGCTCAGGCTTGAGGCGACGGCGCACTTTGCGCCACTCATACTGCGCGAGGCGCTGGTGCGTCTCTGCCGGGCCTGCGGAAACGATAATCTCGACCGGTTCGAGAAGACGATGGTCGACCAAATCGAGGCATCGCGTGACGAAAAAGCCGATTTCGACACGATGAAGGAATTTGCCATCGAACAGCTCTACGGCTGGATTCGAGAGGTAAAGTCTTCACCGGACATGAAGCAGCCACTGGAGAACGTAGATACCCGAAGGACCCCCGGCCGGTCTGAAGAGCCGCAAACGCTGGAAGACCAGTTGCAGGCGGGTCTGGAGGATTCTTTCCCGGCAAGCGACCCACCGGCTGTTGTGTCCACCGCGATTCCCGGCGGATCGAAGAAGCTGGTCGGAACCGACGAGGTCCTCAGGCAGCAGCGCGAGAAAAAGGCCGAGAACGCCAATCATTCGCGATAAACCAAGCTTTGGACGGAACTGCGGGAAAACAGCGTGCCGGTTCACCCGCTGTCCGACATGAAGGCTGTCAGGCCACGCGCGTCATGCGGCTCGCCTTCGACAAGAATGTTCGCCTCCCAAGCGGCGTCGACAAATGCTTGCCGCGCTTTGCCGGCCGTAATTTCACCGGTCCGGGCGCGATTCAATACATCAGCGGCCGCCAGCGCCAGCGGAGCATTGCGCGCCGGCCATTTCTCGCTTTTCAGGCAATGTACTGCTTCGAAAACGGAACTGACCAATCGCGATCGCCCAGGCTTGCCGAAATAGATGCAAACAGGGGTATCGAACTCTGTTCTCAGCACCGTATTCCTCCCGGTTCAAGCAAGGTGGCCGCTTCAAGCAAGGTGGCCGCTTCAAGCAAGGTGGCCGCTTCAAGCAAGCTGGGCGTCTTCAGGGTCTACACGGCCGTCCGATGGGCGTTTCGGCCAGACGTCGTGGGCCTTCGCAGCTGTTGTGGGGCGTGCTGGTATTTCGGCTGCGATATCGTAGGCCAGAATGCCCGCCTTGCGGGCGAACGTATCGAACGCCGCGCGCACCGTCTCGACGTCGACCTCGTCAGCCAGCCCGGCGCGACAGGCGTCGAACGCCGCCTTGTGCGCCGGACCGCGGCTCGGCCATTCGTTTAAGACGTCATAGGCCTGCCAGATATTCTCGACATGGCGAGGGAAACCAAGGCCGACGAGAATTGGAACGGGGCGGCCAAACGATTTTTTTGTCATCTGTGTCTCCGCGAAAGAGCCTGTCGCATCAACGTCCGGGGCGGACACGAGGCTCATGCTCTTTAACGCGGGATTGCTGCACGGGTTGCAGCAGGTTTGTTCGATCGTGCGCAGCCGGTCACTTGTTGGTCCGCATCTTTTGCCGGGGATTGATACCGCCTTGCGGCGTGGTGTCGTTCTCGACATCGCCTTCGAACGTATTGTTGCCCTGATCGAGCCGGTCGCCCTCCTTGATCGTGCCCCTGGAACTGCCGATGCCGGGATCGTTGGCAAGATCGCTATCGGCCGGCGTTTTGCCTTTGGCGTGCTTGTTTCCTGTCATGGACTCCTCCTGTTTCTTGAGGTGGCGGGCCGCCCTTGAGGTCGCAGCCAAGGCTCGCTGCGAGATCGCATTTCGACGCGCCAAATGTCGGCGCGCGAATTTGTCGGACGACCTTGATTTTGAACTCCGCGATCCCGATGGTTGTTCCGTCAAAAATATCGCCGTCGGCCGGGATTGCTCAGCCAAGTCCTCTCCGGTTTCTGGAGCCGGGTGCTTTCGCCAACCGGAACGATCTTTCGCCCAATGCATTTAACTGGTCTGCGCTCACGAACTCATTCTGGACGGGAGCTGGACCATTGCCACCTGCAGCCTACGCCTTGGCGACTCGCGAAACCGAAGAAGTTTCCATCGTCGACCTCATACCCGCTTTGAGGGCTTTCGCCCGCACCTTCTGCCGCACCCCCGATGATGCCGACGACCTGGTCCAGGAGACGCTGACCAAGGGCTTGGCCAACATTGACAAATTCGAAGCTGGAACGCGCATGAAGTCATGGCTCTTTACGATCATGCGCAACACCTACTACACGCGTGTCAGGGCCGCGGTGAGGGAAGCGCCCGGCCTGCTCGACTGCGCATCGCTGCGGCCGATCTCGGAAGCGACGCAGGAATGGTCCGTGCAGGGCAAGGAGGTCCACCAGGCCATCCAGAGCCTTCCTGAGCACCAGCGCGAGGTTCTGATGTTGATAGGCGTTCTGGGCGTCAGCTATGAGGAAACGGCCGAAATATGCGGTTGCGCGGTGGGAACCGTGAAGAGCCGGCTCAACAGGGCACGCGCCGGCGTGCTGGAATACCTTGGCGAAAGTTCCTCGCAAACCCTGATGGAAAGGCGCAGCTATCTGTCCGAAGGACAACTGGACTTCGAAGCCGAGAGGCGCCGCTAATACACGTCACGTTAGTTGCTGGTCTCGCGCAAGTGCCTTTCGACAAGCGCATGCTGCAACTCGATCGCAAGTTTGGTCAGCCGGTCAGGAACCCTTTCCTGCTCGATGGCCGCAAGCAAGGAAGCGATTTCCCGGTCTATCGTCAGATCGGCACGCGTGCTGACGGAATCTTCCCTTGAGCGAGACATCGCGCTCTCTTGGCAAATGTTGGTCCCTTCACCTCACTCTGGTGGCAACAGTGCGAGTTTGCAAGAATTTGCAGGGCGTCCATGCGACCGGCTTCGGTCCTTGCACAGCTTCGTCAGCGGTTGGGTTCTCGCGGTGTTTCAATTGCTCGCCGGCTGCAAGCCATATGCCGCCGCAACGATCAGTCTTCAGGCCGCCGATCCGCTGAATGATCCTGGTACTGCTCGGACTTGACCCGATTGCCGTCGAGCCCACGCTCCTTGGTGTGCTGCTTCTTGTCTCTGTTGGACAGAACGGCGTTCTCTCCGATCTTGTCCTTGGGAAGATCCGTCATCGCGCCAGCGCCAGCGCCTTTGCCGTGACTGCCGCGACCGATGTGCTTCTTGCTTCCGGACGCCATCTTGTCCTCCTTCATACCGTCGAATAGCGGCTTTTCCCGTTCGGCATCCGAACCAGCGTTGGGCCGCAATGTTCCGCCGGAAATCGTAAGCAGGAAGGCATCGCCGTCCCAGTGCCGGAACGGCTTTTCGCCGTCGACGAGGACTTGCATGCCATTTGCGTTGGCGAAGTTATGGACATCGGCGCGATCCAGCGCCGGCGAGCCGCGATATGAATAATTCAAAAGCGCGGCCATCCCCGGCCTCTTCAGCACGCGCGCGATTTCCACGAAATGTCGCTCCGCAAGGCCGGCCAGCACCAGATAGGGAAAGCTGTCGACGGCCAGCACGCGGTCGAAGCTTGCATCGCAAAAATCGGCAAGATCGAAACCGCGCGTAGGGCGGAATTCTACGTTGCCGAGCCCGGCGCATCGCCGGCGGGCGATCGAGATCATCGCTGGGGATATATCGCTGCCAACGATTCGGTGCGACAGAGCGGAGAGCGCCTGTTCGAACCGACCGATACCACAGCCGATATCCAGTATGTCGCGGCCGGTGCCGGTAAAGCCTCGCCTCTCCAGCCATGCAACGATCTCAGCCGTAGCGGCAGAGAGGTTTTCCTCATTGCCCAGCGATGACAGCTGGACGCTCGCCGCCGGGGAGATCGCCGCCGCCGCGTCAAACCCAGCCGCCAGCCGCTTGACGATCGCATCGTCGGTCTCGTCCTCGCCACGCTCGTGCCGAACGGCGCCACCTGTTTTGCGCAGCGTGGCGAAGATCTCGGGCCTGCGCCGAAGCAGGTCGGCAATCCGTTGCAGTTTTGCCGTGTTTCGCGGGTCAGCCGAGTGCGTGTTTTGCGCAATCTTCGCCAATTCTGCAGCATCGATTCCTGTCTCGAAACGGAGAGCCAGCCTGGCGATGACGGCTTCGACGCCGGCACCGTCTGCCATGCAATCCTCCAGCACCCGCCTTGCTGATATCGACCGCCGAGATTCTGGCTGGGTCGCGCTCATCGCCCTTTGCTCCGCGTCCAGATCTTGCGCATCGTCCACCGGTCGACGGCGCCCCAGCTGTACTTGTAGGCCTCTTGTCCGCGCAGAAAATCGAACTCTTCCGCGCCTTCGCAGATCGCCTGCCTTATCGCTTGGCCGATGAGCAGCGCGCCGGGACTTTCATCGGCATAGGCCGGATCGAAGCCACCGAGATAAGCGCAAGCGCGGCCACGATGATGGAACCCGTAATAGGCGCCCACGATCGCGTTACCGATCGTGACAAGCCAGCATCGGGCAAGCACCTGTGCGACCAGCTGCGGCAGCGCCTGACGGTGGAATGCTTCCACGCGGGAATCGGACAGAACGCCGTCGCCGTGTCCGGCCCAGCGCGCGCGGTGAAGGCGGATCAGGTGGTCGAGGAATATCTGCGGATCGGACAAAGCGGGTTCGATGGAGACACTGCCGCGTCTCGACGCGGCCCTGTGGGCGCGCCGCAATTGGCGCCTCCGCCGTGCCGGAACGCAGCCTTGAAGCGTCTGGTCGCCAGCGAGGGCGAGCACCGGGCAAGCGGCGTGACCGACGGGTTGGCACGATTCGAGCGCGGCATGCCTGATGGCAAGGCCGGCGCCGCCGGGAGGCAGATCCTGCAAGATCCACTGTGACCAGCCGACGGAAAGAACGGCGCCACCGATGACTGCGCCGACCGGTTCGGCCATCTCGGGAAGACAAAGGACATCCAGATAGTCGCTCAACGAAATGCCGAGCGGAAGCAATCGCGCGCCGGCGTCGTGGCGTTCCAGATAGAGTGGCGCCAGGCCGACCAGATCGTCGCCACGCCAGACGGCGACCGTCGCTAGCTCGCCGGGAGCAAATGTCCGCCACCATGGCAGCAACCATGCGGGAGACTGGAACGGCGTCGCCGAGGGACTGCGCGACCAAAGTTCCCACCAGTGCGGCTCGAGGGCTTCGAGGTCCGCCGGATCGTCGATGATCTCACTGCGGAGCATGTCCTGCTCACCTCGCCGTCGCGAGCTGCCCGCTGTCTGTGCCGAGCCGTGCCAGCGCCCGATAGGCGTCCATGTAGGAGGAAACCATGCGGTCGAGTGAAAAGCGCCGCCGCGCCTCGGCTCGGCAGGTCTCGGGGTCCAGGCTGGGTGCGGCAGCGATGGCTTCGGCCATCTCGTCGACATCCCCGACCAGATACCCGGTCTTGCCGTGCTCGACCACATCCGGCAGTGCGCCATTCGGGAAGGCCACCACGGGGGTGCCGCAGGCGAGCGCCTCCATTGCGACGAGCGAACTGGTCTCCGCGGCAAGGCTCGGGATGACTAGGCAGCGGGCTGTATTCAGCAGGCGCCGCTTGGCGACAAAGCCGAGCGGACCAAGGAAGCGGCGCCGGTCGTCCAGCCGGGGTTCGACCTCGTCGCGAAAATACGCTGTGTGCGTTTCATAGGGGTAGACCTTGCCACCGATGACCAGCGGCACGCTGGCCTTCTTGGCTGCGTCGAGCGCCAGATGGATGCCCTTTTCCGGGCAGACGCGGCTGAGCACGAGCGCAAAGTCGTGTTTGGCCTGCGGCTCGCTCAGCGCGTCGACGTCCACTCCGTTGGGAATCGGCCCAATCAGCCTGGCTCCCGGCGGCGCGGTTCTTTGCTGAGCCGCCGATACCGCATGCAGCCACAGATCCTCCCGCGCCGGATTGAGAGCGTCGGCCGGATACCAGTCGAGCGGCAAATGCAGGGTCACCAATGTCGGCCCGTCGCCCGGCAGATAGGCATCGAAATCGATACCGTGCAAATGGACCACCTCGATTGGCCAGCGAGCGCGCGCGGTGGCAATTGCGGCGCAATGAGCACGCTGCGCCCGGCGCTTGGCCGCTTCATCGAGCACGCCCGGTTCGGCCGGCGTCTCGATGAGGACACCCGCAGCGCTCGAGCCCTGGCAGCCGATCACGATCGAGCGGTGTCCGGCCTGTACGAGCGCCTGGTCGAGCATCGACAGCACCTGCTCGGCACCACCGACCGCATCCGGCCCGACCGGGGCGAGGGGATAGGCGACGTTGAGGATGGTGAGCGTCATGGCTGGAGGGCCGAAGCTCCTCACGCTGCGGAGGCGCGCAGCCTGCAGACCGAAGGGGCAGCGATGCTGCCGGCATATCGGCGCGTCATTGCCGCGCAGAAGTCGGCGAATTCCTCCGGCACCAGCGGCGGACTGCTGTGGTGCGGCATCATTCCGCGGTGTTCCGGCGTGAAGCAGAAAGTAACCGTCACGTCGAAGTCGGCCAAAGCCTCCATCTGCCGGTCGAACCAGTCAAGTGCGTTCGGCCTGAAGCTGTCGGCCCAGGAAAGCCCGGTACGCAGATTGGTGACGCCGAGGCGTTTCATCCAGGCAACGGCGTCGTCCAGCCGGTGATCTTCGAAATGGAACCACTGCACCAGTCCCATTGCCGGCGTGTGGTGAAGGAACTCCTCGAGCGCGGGCTTTGGCGTGCCGTCCTGGCGGAGCAGGCCCATGTAGAAATGGCGGTAGTAAGACGAGCCTTCCGCCTCGCGATGGCGTGTCGTCGCTTCCCACTCGCGCGGCAGGTCGTAGAGGCTGTACCATTGGATGCGCGGCGCGTTGCCGATCAGCAATTCCGCGGTCCGGCGCAGGCCCCAGACCTGTACCTCCTCGGCGCCGAAGGTCGATACGCCGACCTCGCTGACCCATACCGGAAGATCGGTGACAGCCGAAATCTCGCCGATCTTCTGCGGCCATTCGTGGATCTGCCAGAGGTTCCAGTCGAGCGGAAAGCCGTGCACGGCGACTGCGTCGACATGATCGAGCACGCCGAATTCCTTCATCCGTGTCATGAAGCCGGCATCGATCGGCGAGATGCCGCCAAGGACTTTGGTCAAGGCCGGATTCTCCAACGCGATCGCGTCGGCGGCCAGGATTGCCGTAGCGGCGAAGCGGCTCCAGTCGGGGTCGAGCTCGGGATCCCAGTGGGATTTGTTGTTGGGCTCGTTCCAGATCATCGCGGCTTCAATCATTTGTCGGTCCTTTCGACGGGTAGACGGCGCCGCCGCCGGCCGGCACGTCGCCGGTGCGGCAGAAATAGACCTCCTGCTCCGGTTGCAGCACGATCTCGAAGCCGGCGCTGCGCAGCATGGCTTCGGTGCAGGCGCGATTGGGAATCCACCAGTTGGTCGGGTCGTCGGCGTAACGATGCTCGATGAAATGTAGCTTTGGGAACTCCGGCCGGTCGAACAGGTCGTGGGTCCAGAAATGATAATTCTGCTCGAGCGCCGGCACGTTGGTGCTGCCGCGCTGCATCGACTGGAAGATCATCAGGTCCCGGGCGACGTGCTCCCGGATCAGATCGAGTGCGAGCAAGGGATGGCGCAAATGGTAGAGCACGCCCATGAACAGCACGATGTCGAACCGCTCATGCAGGGCGCCAACGTCGTAGACCGAGAGCTGCCGGAATTCGATGTCGCAGTCTGCTACCTCGGCGGCAAAGCGCGCCTGCGCCAGGTAAGCCTCATCGAAATCGATGCCAAGCACGCGGCCGGCGCCGCGGCGTTTCATCTCGATCGAATAGAAACCCGCATTGCAGCCTATGTCGAGCACCGCCTTGCCGGAAAGATCGGCGGGAATGGCGTCGGCGAATTTGCGCCATTTGATCAGCGGATAGTTGCCAAGGAAATGGTCGGGAGCGGTTTCGATGCCGGCCAGTTCCATATTGTGGAACCATGGGCCGAGCGCATCGATACGGCGGCGGATTTCGGCATCGGAATGCAGCATGGCTAGCCTCTTTCGCCTGCGAGGACAGGGACGTGCTGGTGGCTGGGCAGCGTAATGTCGACTTGATCGTCCCTGGTACCGGCAGCGCTTTCAAGCAGGCGAAGTGCGGTGCGGTAGCCGTTGAAGGTGCCGACGTCGACATAGGCGGTGCCAGCCTTGATGCCGCAGGCATCGCCTCCGGCGGCGAGATAGGCATTGACCAGCGTGCCGATATATTCGTCGCACCGGTCCCGTTCCCGCCACAGCGCGGCGAGCTGGTGAAGGGTGCGGCCGGGCATCTTGAACGCACCCCAGATCCAGTTCGATTGGGCATTCTGCTGCTTGACCTGGATTTGCTTCACCCGGCTGTCCTGGTCGACAACAACGGCGTCGAAGAACTCCGGCTGGTCCACCGGAAACAGCAGGAAGGACAGGCCGTCGTCCGGGAGGGCCAGGAAGCCGTCTTCGGGAAACCAGATCGTATCAGGCAACCCGACCAGAACGGTCTCATCGGCTGTGACGAGCGGTGCGGCACGGAAGATGGCGTCGCAAAGGCCGACCGGAGAGGGCTGCACCACAAACAGCGCAGTCGCGTCGGCATAGCCGGCAGAATAATATTCGAGGATATCCGACTTACCCGAGCCGATGACGAAGCAGATCTTGTCGGCCCCCGCGCGCACCATGCGGCGCACCAGGTATTCGCTGACCGCGCAAGGCCGTTCGGTGTTGCCGTCGATGCGGCTGCCGACCGGCAGAAGCTCCTTCGAAAAGCCGAGCGGCTGGATGCGGCTTCCCCGTCCGGCTGCGGGCACGATGCCCAACATCAAACTGCCTCCTTCAACGGCTCGCCATGCGTGGAGCCGTGCAGTGCATCGGACAGGATGCGGTCGAATTCCTTCGCGCGCCGTGCCGAGGTGTGTTCCTCCAGCACCCGCTCGCGCGCTCGACGGCGGATGGCGTCAAGCTCGGCGTCGGACAGGTCGAGCGCGGCGACCACGTCGTCGGTGCTGTTCGCCACGACGATCTCTTCGCCGGGCCGGAAAAAGGCCTCCAGTCCCGGCCATGTGTCGCTCACCATCGCGGCACCGCAAGCGGCGGCTTCGAACAGCCGGCCAGATGGGCACCAGCCCCTTTCTGCCATCGCCTCGCGGGTCACATTCAGAGTCAGCCGTGATGATGAAAAGAAGGCGGGGTGGTCGGCGGGCGGCAGGTGACGGACGAAGAAAATATTGTCGCTCCACGGGAATTCCTGCGGATATTGTGCGCCGCCAATGATGAAGCGGCGCTCCGGCAGGCGCGCAGCCGGACTGACCAGCAGCCTCTCGACCCCGGCCTGGCGGTCTGCCGCATAGGTCCCGAGATAGGAAAGGTCGCCGGCAAACTCCGGCCTGGGCGGAGCCGGCCGGTGTCGCTCTGGATCGACATGGCCGTAGAGCGGCATGACGTGGCGCGCACCCAGCATCGACCTCAATGCGTCGATCGCGGTTCCTCCCGTGTAGCTCAGCACGAGATCGAAATCGCGAAGCCCTTCCGGCCCGAAATAGGCCGGAGGCTCACCTTGTTCGATCCGCGCCAGCGTCACCGGCGTGTCCAGATCGTAGAACACCTTCAGTCCGCGGCAGGCCTGGTGGGCAAGGCGCGACGCGCTCACGGCATCGGGGCAATAGGAGGTGACGATGACGACATCGGCCTCACTCATCGCCTGCTCGGCAACGCTCTGGATGTCCTGCCAGTCCGGATAAAGGACAATGCTGCCGCCATCCAACTGATCGAGGTCGCGCGTCCCGGCATAATAGGGAGTGTTGCGTTCGAAGAAGGTGATGGACCAGCCCAGCCCGGCCATCGCCCGGATCAATCCGCGCCACAGTGTGGCGTGCCCATTGCCCCACGACGATGTCACGGTAAGACCGAAAATAGCCATACGCATCCGGCAATTCCTCGTCAGGCAGCTTCGTTGAGTCTGATCAGCTTCGACCCCCAGTCCCCCCAAACAACCGTGGTGATCGAGGCTGGGTCGATATCGAAGCGAAAGCAGTTCCCCAGCGACAGGCCGAGCACCTTGCACACGGCGGCCTTGATGACGTCGGCATGGCTGACCAGTGCGACGCCCTGGTTCTGGTAGGTGCCGCGGACCTGCTCGATCAATGAGACGACGCGTTGCTGCACGTCCAGCATGGTCTCGCCGCTCGGTGTTCTCGCCTGCTGACGCTGGTCGTTCCACACCCGCCAGTCGGCATCCTGGTTCAGCTCCTCGAAGGTCTTTCCCGACCAGGTGCCGAAGTCGATCTCATCGATCTCCTCGCGGATCGCGATTTCACCGGCATTGCAGGCGAGCGCGATCGGATTGGCAGTCTCCTGCGTGCGTTCGCGCGGGCTGCAGAAGATTGCCGCTATCGCCTCACGTGCCATGCGGTCTGCCAGATGCGAGGCCTGTGCCTTGCCGGCTTCGCCGAGGCAAACGCCGGCCATCCTTCCGGCAAGATAACAGCCGACATTGTCGTGCGCGGCGTGGCGCACCAGAAAGAACGTCGTCGTCATTCCGCGGCATCGAGCATCGGCTCGTCCTTGCCGGCGATAAAAGAGAGCGTGCGCTGGCGCGCTTCCGCGTCGGTGAACTGCTCGGGCGGCGATTTCATGAAATAGCTGCAGGGACCGGTCAGCGCGCCCGCGATACCGCGGTCGAGCGCCAGCTTGGCGCAACGCACCGCATCGATGACGACGCCGGCCGAATTGGGCGAATCCCACACTTCCAGCTTGAGCTCGGCATTGAGCGGTACGCCGCCGAAGGTCGTGCCTTCGACCCGGATATAGGCCCACTTGCGGTCGGTCAGCCACGGGACATGGTCGCTCGGCCCGACGTGAATGTTGCCGGGCTCCAGGGGAACGTCGATCTGGCTGGTGACGGATTGCGTCTTTGAGATCTTCTTCGATTCCAGCCGCTCGCGCTCCAGCATGTTGAGGAAGTCGGTGTTGCCGCCGAAATTGAGCTGGTAGGTGCGATCGATGCGCACGCCGCGCTCGCGGAACAGGTTGGCGAGCAGCCGGTGGACGATCGTCGCACCGACCTGGCTCTTGATGTCGTCGCCGATCAGCGGCAGGCCGTGCTGCTCGAAGCGCCGGCGCCACTCCGGCCGCGAGGCGATGAAGACGGGTATACAGTTGACCAAGGCACAGCCCGCCTCGAGCGCGCACTCGGCATAAAAGCGCGTTGCCTCCTCCGAACCGACAGGCAGATATGACACCAGGATTTCGGCGCCGCTTTCGGCGAGGATCTTGCTGATGTTGGCGACGGGTTCGTCGGCCTCCACGATCTCGTCACGCAGATATTTGCCGATGCCATCCAGCGTCGGTCCGCGTTCGACGCGGGCGCCGGTAGGCGCTACATTGGCAAAGCGGAAAGTATTGTTCGGCGCGCTGTAGATCGCGTCGGCCACATCGCGTCCGACCTTGCCCTTGGCGACGTCGAAAGCGCAGACCACTTCGATGTCCTTGACATGGTAGCCGCCAAGATCGGCATGCATCAGCCCGGGTATGGGCTCATTGCTTCTTGCGTCGCGGTAATAGGTGATGCCCTGAACAAGGGAGGAGGCGCAGTTGCCGACGCCGACTATTCCGATCCGAACTTTCTTCGATCCCACGAAACCGCTGCCTATGCTGTTGAAGGTAAGTTCTTCGTGCCAAACCGCCTGCCTCGCTGATTGTTCCTTGCCGGCTGCAAAAATCGTGCAACCGATGGTGGATCAAAGTAGCGCTCGCCGAGTTGTGCAGTGAGGCCAACCGGGACGGGACAATGATCGTCTATGGCGACCACAAGCGAATTGAGAGCGCGCGACATGTTCGCAGCTCGGCCTGCGAAGCGGCCGGGCACATTGCGGACATGCCCAGCGGGATCGAACGCCACGCAGCCCTGGTCGGCCTGTTCATCAAGACCTCGGAATTGGTCCAGGGCCTTGCCGATGCTGAATTCGAGGCCAACGGCATGGACAGGAATTCCCGACAGCGGATCGCGGGCGCAAATCTCCTGGTCGGCTTGGCCCGGGACGTGGGCAGATCGTGGAGGGCCGGATTCGCCGTCGACGGCCCGATCGATGCCGACGTGCCGCGAATGCTGGCCGAACTCGATTGCGACGGCGAAATCCTCATCGGCACGGCCGAGGGCTACGCCCATTACGCGCTCTATCCGGAAAGCTATTTGGTCGCCGCGCGGCAGTCGGGTCTCGATGCGAACACATGCGTAATCGGCATCCGCAGCATCGGCCTGGGGCTTGCAGCGATGGTGGCTGCAGCCATCGGCGCACAGGCACCCGTCGGTGTCCGTCCGATCGGTCATCCGTTTCGCAGGCGGCTTGCCGCCGATCCGGAACTGATCGGCGGCTGGAGGACAAGGCCATCGGCCCATTTCGCTGTCGTCGATGAGGGCCCGGGCCTGTCCGGCAGCTCGTTTCACGCCGTCGTCGCATGGCTGCAAGCGCTGGATATCGATGCCGGGCGCATCCATCTGTTCCCCAGCCATTCGGGTGGGCCGGGTCCCGAGGCATCGGCGGACATCCGTGAGGCATGGACGGTTTGCCAAAAACACACCGCGGATTTCGAACGGACTTTCCCCGCGGGATCCGCTCTGCCGGCGCTGCGGGATTGGGTGGCCAGGACGATCGGCCGCACAGCGGTCAGCCTGATGGAAATATCCGCCGGAGAGTGGCGTCGCTTGCATTATGGCTCGCAGGATCATTGGCCACCCGTCCACCGCGGCTTAGAGCGGCGAAAGTTTCTTGCTTCTGCGGGCCGGGAAAAATGGTCGGTCAAATTCGTCGGCCTCGGTGAAATCGGAATGCACAAGGCCGAGACTGCCAGGAGGCTGCATGACGCAGGCTTTGGCCCGGAAATTGCCGGGCTGTGCCATGGCTTTCTCGTCGAACGCTGGAGCGACGGTGCAACGCTGGAGCGGGCAAGGCATTCGAAACAAAAAATGGTCGCTCATCTGGCGCGCTATCTCGCCTGGCGCGCAGCCAATCTGCCCGCCTCCGGGCCGGGTGCCTCGCTGGAGGCGCTTGCCGACATGGCCGTGCGGAATACCAGCGAGGCGCTGGGCGAAAGCCGCGCGGCGGAGCTGCGGAACTGGTTCTCGAAACAGGCTTCACCAAAGACCATGCAGCGGGTCGAAATCGACGGGCGGCTTCATCCGTGGGAGTTCATCCTTTCGCGCGGCGGAACGCTGATCAAGACGGACGCCCTCGACCATTGCCGATCGCACGATCTGATCGGCTGCCAGGACATCGCCTGGGACATTGCCGGCGCCCGTGTCGAGTACAGCCTCTCCGACGCGGCGACTGCGGCACTGTGCAAAGCTGTCGAGGCGACTACGTCTCGTCCCGTCGATGCCAAACTGGTCCACTACTACGAGCCCTGCTATCTCGCCTTCCAGCTTGGCTTGTGGAGCATGGCTGAGCGATCGGGCGATGATCGGGAACAGATCCGGCTGGCGGCCGCGGCAAGACGTTACGCTGCCGCGCTGCTTCGTTTCCTGGAAAGCCAAGGCGACCTGCGGCCCTTCGAGCCCGATCAATCCAGCCGGCGCAGCATATCCGCTTCCTTTTCGAGGATGGCGGCTACCTCCTCGCGCTGAAGATGCGTCATCATCAGGCTCACACAACATTCCAGATAGGTGATAGAGGCGCGCCGCAGGAAGGCAGCCGTCTCCTTTGCGGCCATTTGTTCGATGTCTTTGGCGGATCGCTTCGGATGCACAGTCGTCTCCATGCCGGTACCTTGGCAGAACCAGAAGCTGGACGGGTTGTTCCCGCGACGAGAAAAAGTGACCAAATCCGAAACGACCGCGCGATCATACAGCGGCCAGACGCTCCTCGCCTCAGGCCGGCAGGTTTTGCAGCCGGCCTGATGCAGAACGCACGGTGGCGGCAATTCGACGTCTTCTGTCGATCATCTGCGCCGTCTCAAGCTCGGCAAAATAGCCGATCGTGTGCATCAAACCCTGCCTGAGCGGCACTTTTGGCGACCAGCCGAGAAGCTTTCTCGCGCGGGAAATGTCGGGTTGCCGACGACGAGGATCGTCTTGCGGCAGCGGCAGGAATTTCAGGCCCGATTTGGTTGCGGTCATGCCTCTCACCAGGCTCGCCAGTTGCAGGATGGTGAACTCCCCCGGATTGCCCAGATTAACCGGCTGGCGTGGATTGGGATCGACCTCCATCAGCCGGATCAAGCCGTCGACCAGATCGGAAACGTAGCAGAACGACCTGGTCTGCAGCCCGTCGCCGAATATCGTCAGCGGCCGTCTCTCGAGTGCCTGCATGATCAGATTGGAAACGATCCGTCCGTCCGCAGGGTCCATCCTGGGACCATAGGTGTTGAAGATGCGCGCGACACGGATATCGGCCTTTCCCATTCTCAAATAATCGAAGCATAAGGTTTCGGCGGTGCGCTTGCCTTCGTCATAGCAGGCGCGGGGCCCGATGCAGTTCACGTGGCCGACATAGTCTTCCTTCTGCGGATGCTGTTCGGGATCGCCGTAAATTTCGCTGGTGGACGCCTGCAGGAACCGGGCGCCATTGCGGGCGGCGAGCTCCAGCAGATTGAGCGTTCCGATGACGCAAGTCCGCGTCGTATGGACCGGGTCGGCCTGGTAACGCGGCGGCGAGGCCGCGCACGCCATGTTGAAGATGCGGTCAACCGGTTCGCCAAGCTCCAACGGTCGGCAAATGTCTTGCTTGATCAGCCGAAAATCCGGACGATCGGCGATCGATGCTATGTTCTCCATGCGGCCGGTAAGGAAATTGTCGACGCAGATCACGCGCCAGCCGGCCTGGAACATTGTCTCGCAAAGATGCGAACCGAGGAAACCTGCGCCGCCGGCGACAAGCACGGTCTTGGTCCGTTGCGCCTTTCTTGATAGCTGCATCTCTATCTTCTCCCGTCTGCGGGTCATGCTGCGCTCTCGACGTCCAGATCGAGAACAGAACCTGGCGATTTGGCCTGCGCCAGCAGCGAAACGAATTCGCGGGCTCTTGCGATGCTTGTGTGAGCTGCGAGGATGAGCACGCGCGCCTGCCTGGCCATGGCAAGCCGGGCGCCGTCGGATTCCCCGGACAGGATACCGACTACGTCCTCGGTCCTGCGAGCCGTGTGGATCGTCCGCTCTGGAAACAGGCTGTCCAGTCCGGCCCAGCTATCGCTGATGATCGCCGTGCCGCAGGCGGCTGCCTCGAAGAGGCGCACGCTGGGCGACCATCCGGCCGCGATCATGGAACTGCGCGTGACGTTCAACGTGTAGCGTTGGCGGCTGTAAAAGGCGGCGTGATCTGCCGGCGGCAGGTGTTCGATGCGATCCACATTGTCCGGCCAGGCGATTTCGCGCGGATATTGCGAGCCTGTCACGACGAAGCGGCGCTCTGGCATGCGACGCGCCGGTTCGAACAGCAGGGCCTCCAGCGTCGCCTGGCGGTCGGGGCTGTAGGTGCCGAGATAGCCGAGATCCCAGCGGATTGGATCACCGGTTCCGTGATGCCGTTCCGGGTCGACGGAGCAGTAGAGCGGCTCGGCCCGCCTCGCGCCGAATTCCGCCGTTAGACGGGCAAGCGTCGGCCCGCCGGTGAAGGAGAAGTAGACGTCGAAATACGGGACCTGCCGCCTGGCAATGTACTCGCAATCATCGGTCGAAAGCTTTGCCAGCGTGATCGGAGTGTCGATGTCGTAGAAGCAGAACTGACCCGTGCACAACGATGCCACGACGTCGATGATTTCAGGGCCTTCGGGAACGAAGGAGCCGACGACCACGATATCGGCATCGCGCAGGCAGCGCGCAAAATTGCGGCGAAGATCATCGATCGTTTCATAGTAGCGCAAGGCGCAGAAATCGGGATCGCGCAGATCCCGGTGACTTGCGTACCACGGCACGTCGCGTTCGAGAAAAGTGACGCGGTGGCCGAGTTCGTGGAGACCTTTAAGCAGCCCCCGAAAGGTGGTGGCATGGCCGTTTCCCCAGGATGAGGAGAGCGACAGGCCAAGAAAGACGATGTCGAGCGGCTTCGTCATTCGGCCGCCTCCACGGTCGGACGCTCGAAATGGCGCCTGAAGATGGCGTCGGCCAAAACGGCCCGTGTCGTATAGGTATGTTCGCCAAGTACCCGCCGAAGCGCCGATGCCCCGATCGCCTTGGCCCGTTCGGCACTAAGGCTTTGCATGATCTCGGCGACGTCCTCGCCATCGCGCGCGACCAGGATTTCCTCGCCGGGTTTCAGGAACAGGTCGACGCCGAGCCAGGCGTCGGTGATGAGGCATGCGCCGGCGCCCGCCGCCTCAAAAACGCGCGTCGCAGGTGAAAAGCCATTGGCCGCCATGCTGTCGCGGCTGATGTTCAGCACCGCCTTGGCCGTGACGTTCAATGCATTGTGGTCGCGCGTGCCGACATGGCCGAGCCATCGGACATTGGCGGGCATCTGCTTGTCGCCCCAGCCCGATCCGCCGAGCAGGAAGCGCTGATCGGCGGAGCGGCCGGCCGGGTCGAGGAAGAAGGCCTCGACGCGCGCCTCGCGGTCCGGCAGCCGGTTGCCGAGAAAGGCGAGATCGCAGGCAAAGCGCATGTCCTTGCCGACCGGATGATGCGTTTCCGGATCGAGCGCGTTGTAGATCGGCACGCATTCGGCCGCCCCCATTGCCCGATAGGCCCAGACCACCGGGTCGCCGCCGCCATAGGTCAGCACGAGGTCGATTTCCTGCAGCGCGCGATGCAGCGGATGGTCGGGCTCGTCGCGCAACTGGCCAAGCGTCGCCGGCGCATCGACATCCCAGAATACGGTGAGCGCATCGGCACGGGCGTGATCGAGCACCGCCCGCAACAGTGCGTCGTCGGCGAAACCGACGCCGCTCGCCTTGACGACGATATCTGCCTCCGCCGCTCGCGCCGCCACCTGCATCATGGCATGCGGAGTGGCCTCGTAGACGACGACGGCACACCAGTCCGGCGCCTCGATGTCGCGG
Organism: Mesorhizobium sp. M0768; assembly: GCF_040320195.1. Classification (NCBI taxonomy): domain Bacteria; kingdom Pseudomonadati; phylum Pseudomonadota; class Alphaproteobacteria; order Hyphomicrobiales; family Phyllobacteriaceae; genus Mesorhizobium; species Mesorhizobium sp. M0768. Next base: position 89,771 of record NZ_JAMYPD010000018.1, read on the forward strand.
TTCTTCTGGCGATCGTAGACATCGGGCTCATAGAAGGTGATGTCGTAGCCGAGCCTGGCCAAGGCCTTGAGCAGCCCGCGGTAATAGGTGGCCGCGCCGTTCCAGTAGGACGACAGCAGGCTTGACCCGTAAAATGCGATCTTCATTCGGCGGCCTCCTTTGCAAGGATCGTGTCGGCGGCTTGGCGGCGCCCGCATTCGGCGAGCACGCCGAACAATTGATCCGCCCGGTGCCGGCATGTGTGCCGCAAGCGGATGGTCTCGAGGCCCGATGTCGCCAGAGAAGCGGCGAGGTCCGCGCCGTGCAGCACGGCGCGAAGATGACGCCGCATCTCGGAACCGTTGTTTGCAAACAGAAAATCTACGCCGGGCCTGAACAGGCATTCGACATCGGACCACGGCGCCGAAACGAGCGGGATGCCGCAGGCGAGCGCCTCGAACATGCGGATGGTCGGGATGCCGGGCAGGCTTTCGCGGTATGGACGCCGCGGGATGTGAACCGTGATGCGGTTCGCCGCGAACGCCTTCGGCACGTCGGCATTGGCGATCCAGCCTTCGCAGCGCAGGCCGGCGGCCGCAAGGTCGGCGAGCGCCTCCCGCGGATAGCGAACGCCGTGGACGGTTCCGCTCAGGCCGAGTTCACGCACCGGGCCGACCAGGAACTCCCTGATTTCGGCACTGCGCTCGTCGTCGCCCCAATTGCCGATCCAGATAAGGTCGGAACTACGCTCGATTTCAGGATGCGGCTGGAACAGGTGGTCATCGGCTGCCTCGTGCCAGGTGAAGACCCGCTTGCCCCATCCGGCGCGAAGATAGCTTTCCCGCAGCGCCTCGCCGAAGGCGAGCACGCCGTCGTAATGTTCAAGCCGCAAGGCGGAAATCGCTTGCGTGGCCGAGATAGCGCGATGGTGCGTGTCGTGGAACAGCAGCGTGAAACGGCCGCCAGTTGCTTTCGCCCTGCCCAGCCGCGCAACAAGGTCCGGCTCGGTCCACTCATGCACGATCACCACATCGGCGTCGGAGATCCAGGCTTCGTGGTCGAAAGCGGCATCGTAGGTCACCGGCATCAACTCGGGGAAGTCCTTCCGGAATCGCTCGATTGCGAAGGACCCTTTCTCGGCCAGCAGGTTCGACCGGCTCCAGCCGTCGGCGGGCTCCAGCGCGATAGCCTGGTGCCCGCGCGCGACCAGCTCACGCATGATGCCGCGCAGGAAATGTGCGTTGCCGTGGTTCCAGTCGGAAACGATCGAATGGGTGTAGAATAAAAATCGCATAATCAATTATCCGCCATGGTGGCCAGGGCCGCCTTGTCGTAGACGCCGCGCATGGCGGTCGCCTGTCTTGCCAATGAAAATCTGCGGCTTCGGCGAGCGGCTGCTTCACCGAGCTCTCGCCGGCGCTGCGCGTCGCTGCAAAGGCTGTTGACGCATCTGGCGAGATCGCCCGGATCGCGCGCGTCGAAGAACATGGCCGCCCCGTCCCACAATTCGCGATAGGTCGAGATATCCGCGAGCACCAAAGGCGTCTTCGACATCGCGGCTTCCAGCGTGGCCAGGCCGAACGGTTCGTAGAGCGACGGCGATACGAAAATGCCTGCCCGCGCCATCAGCGAGCGCACTTCCTCATGTGGCACCGGTCCGACGGGAACGGCGTGACTGAAGCCAACATGCTGGCCGTCCGGGCCTTGCAAGGAGCCGGCGACGAAGACCGGCCATTGCGTCAGGGAGGCGGCCTGGTCCAGCACCGCCGCATTCTTTCCTTCGTCCCACCAGCGCGCGGCGGCGAAAACCACCGATTCCCGTCTTTCGCTCTTCGCGCCGGGCCGCGCCCCGTTGCCGACGACGCTCAGGCGGGCGATCGGCCCGTAGCAGGTTTCGAGCATGTCGGCATGGCTGCGGCTGGGTGCAACGACAATGCCTGTTTTGTCGAAACCGCGCCGGTTGCGGTCCTTCTGCCAGGCCCATTCGCCGTCCGCCGCCTGTCCCTTGACGGCGTGGAACCATGTCACCACGCAGGAATGCGACACCGTCACGATCGGGCAGGGCACATCGAGCCCCGCGGCCTGCGTCGGCGCGTTGAGATGGACGATTTCGACGGCGTAGTCACGTATGAGCGGGTGCAGCTCCCGCTGCAATGTATCGAGGTCGTGCTCGTTGCGGGTCATCCAGTCGGGCGGCGTGTTGAGCCAGGTCAGCGCCGCGAATGACTGGGCCTCCTCCGCCTGCTGCCTGGACGGTTCCGGACCAAGCCCGGCAAGCACGACGCTGTCGCCGCCGGCGACCAATTGCCTGGCCAGATCGAGCGCATAGCGCCAGACGCCACCGACGGCATCGACGGTCATCAGTATGCGACGCGGCGGGCTCAGCGTCCGCAACATGTGGCCTCCAATTCAGCCAGCGGACGCGGACGCTTCTCCTGGATGTCGCTGAACGTTCGGAAGGATGCGAGGTAATGTTCATGCGCGCGCTCCCAGGCGAGATCGTCCGGCTCGCCCCAAAGTTCGCGGTAGCTCGGCGAACTCGGATAAGGATAGAGCGGCACCGGTTCGTTGGCCCAAACGCCGTTGTCGATCAGGTGCTTCCGCCAATAATCGACGAGCGCGGGATCGTCCTCGACCACGCCGATCAGATTGGCCTGCACGAACGGCACGTGGCGCCTTGCGTCGACCAGCAGCGCGGCCAGCTCCTCGGTGCCCAAACGGCAGCGTTTTGCCAGCATGGCGCGGCCTTCCACAGTCAGGCTTTCGAGGCCCGCCTCGATCGAGACGCAGCCGGCGGCACCGAGCAGCTTCAGCAATTCCGGCTTCCAGAGGTCAATACGGGTCTGCACGCCGAACTTCACATCGCGATCGACCAGCGCCTCCAGCAATGCCTTTTGCGGCAGGAAGATCTCGTCGATGAAGTAGATGTAGCCGACACCCTGTGCGATCAGCCGGTCGATCTCGGCGATCACTGCTTCGTGGTTCCGGCGGCGGTAGGCATCGCGGAAATCGATCTTGGCGCAGAAGCTGCAATTATACGGGCAGCCGCGCGACGCCTCGACCTCCGCGCCAAAGCCGACCTGGTTGTCGTCGAAGCGATGATGGTGGTGCGAATGCGCGGCAATCCAGTCCGACGGCCATTCGAGCGGCGGGTGATCGATGAACGAGCTCGCATGCACGCCGCCGTTCGAGACCAGTTCTCCATCCTCGAAATAGGCCGTGGACGGCACCGCGCTCCAGTCGTCGCGCCGGGCAAGTTCCGCGACCACTTCCTCGCATTCGCCGCGCACGACGATGTCGACGCCTAGCTTGCGCAAAGTCGGCGTCGGCGTCGCCGAGCCATGCGGCCCGACGGCGACGGTGCGACCGCCGCACCCGGCAAGATGATTGAGGAAATCGGCCGGCACCCGCAACTCGGGCGGTGCGCAGCGCCAGAACAGGTAGGTCGGCGCGGTGCTGACGACGGTCATGTCAGGCTCGAATGCGGCGACGCGATCGGCGAGCGCGGCGTTGTCGAGCTTCTGGATCTGCCCGTCCAGCATCAGCACCTCGTGGCCGGCGGCGTCGAGCAGCGCTTTCGAATAGCCGAGTTCGAGCGGCAGATGCGGCTGGCGGCAGCCGAAATAGATGCTGTCCTGGTACGTCCAGGACGGATTGACCAGAGCGACCCTCATGCCACGTACCTCGCCGGTTCGGGATGCGGGTCGAGGCGATGACGCTGCAGCCAGTCGGCGAGGTCGCGGATGCCGTTTTGCCACGGGACGTGCGCTTTCCATCCCAGCGCCGCCTCGATCGCGCGTGTGTCGGCGACGAAGAACGGTTGGTCGCCGGTGCGTTCGCGGTCGTAACGGATCGGAACGTCCCGTTTCGTTATGTCGCGAATCTCGTTCAGCAGCGTGCGCAGGCTGACGGCGTTTTGTGGTCCGCCGCCGAGATTGAATGCTTGGCCGCTGATTTCCTCGATCCGGTCGAGCACGGCGCGATAGGCCGCGACCGCGTCGGCAACGTGGAGGATGTCGCGCACCTGCTTGCCGTCGCCATAGATGGTGATCGGCCGGTCCGAGAAGGCGCTAAGCAGGAAGTGGGCGACCCAGCCCTGATCCTCCGTCCCGAACTGGCGCGGTCCATAGATGCAGCTCATGCGCAGCACCGCCGTCGGCAGGTCGTATGACTTGGCGTAGTCGAGGACATACTGGTCCGCCGCGCCCTTGGAGCAGCCATAGGGCGTGCAGAAATCGAGGCCGCGCGTCTCGTCGATGCCGTGCGCATGGATGGCCGCGTCGCGAGGCGCGTATCTGCCGTCCTCTTCGCGCATGGCGAGATCGGCAAGGCGGCCATAGACCTTGTTGGTGCTGGCGAAAACGACGGGGGTGCGCTTGCCGCTGCGGCGAGCGGCTTCCAGGACGTTGAACGTCCCGCGCAGGTTGACGTCGAAATCCTCGTCCGGTCGAACCAGGCTCGTGGTGACGGCGGTCTGCGCTGCAAAGTGGAAAACCGCCTTTGAACGCGCCACCAGCGGCGCGAGCGCCTCGGCGTCGCGGATATCGGCGATTTCGATGGTCAGGCGGCTGCCGTGCTTTTGCGTCAGCCATTCCAGGTTCTGCTCGACGCCGGGACGGCTCAGGTTGTCGATGACCAGCACCAGTTCGCCATCCGACAACAGGCTGTCGGCGAGGTTGGAGCCGATGAAGCCGCTGCCGCCGATAATGGCGATGGGCATTTCGCGAAAATCGGGTGACTCCGGTCTCATGATACCAGCCCTCGCGCTTCGAGTTCCCGCTTCATCTCGGCGCTGCGATCGATGGCGACCGTGTTGCGCACCCAGGCGACGAAATCGCCGAGCGAATGCTCCAGCCGGTACTGCGGCTGGAAGCCGAGCAGTTCGCGCGCCTTGGAGATGTCGGCAAAGCAATTGCGGATATCGCCGGAGCGTGCCTTGCCGAGGATTTCCGGCTGGCGGCCAGGCACGCCCATCGCTTCGGCGAGCAGCCGGGCGACATCGCTGACCGCGTAGGCTCGCCCGCTGCCGATGTTGATGACGTGGCCGCGTGCCTGCGGCTGTTCCAGCGCCAGCCGGAAGGCGCGGGCGACGTCGCGTACATGCACGAAATCGCGCTGCTGTTCGCCGTCCTCGAAGATCAGCGGCCGCTGGCCGTTGGCGATGCGCGAGGCGAAGTTCGCGAGGACGCCGGTATACGGGTTCGAGAGCGCCTGTCCGGCGCCGAAGACATTGAACAGGCGCAGCGCCACCGCATCGACCCCATAGGCTTCGCCGAAGATCAGTACGGCGCGTTCCTGGGCGTATTTCGTCAGCGCGTAAATTGAGGCGAGATCGACCGGTTTCTGTTCGTCGGTCGGCAGCGGCGACAGGACTTCACCTTCCGGGGACAGGGGATTCCATTGGCCGCTGCGGATATCGTCCGGCTGCCGTCTTGCATTGTCGATGCGCCGGCCGTCCGGCGTCGCATAGAGACCCTCGCCATAGACGCTCATCGACGAAGCAACGACGATCCGTTCGATCGGGCGTTTGATCAGCGCTTCCAGCAACGTGGCGGTGCCGAGGTCGTTGGCGCCGACATAGCGGGCGATCTCGTACATGGACTGGCCGACGCCCACTTCAGCCGCCAGGTGAATGATCGCGTCGACATCGTCGACCGCCTCTGAGATGGCGTCGCGATCGCGAACGTCGCCTTTGATCAGCTTGGCGCCTGGCGGCAGGCTGATTGCCTCGCCACCATGCACCTGGTCCAGCAGCGCATCGAGAATTGAAACCCCATAGCCATGTTCAACGAGTTCCTGGGCGACGTGGCGGCCGATAAAACCGCAGCCTCCCGTGACCAGTATACGTTTCACGACAACTCCTCATACGAATGGCTTTGCCGCCCCAAACTTCCGGGCGAAAGGTTTGTTCCCTTGCTTCAACAAAGTTCCCGGAACGCTGCGCTCCGAAAGCGACCCCGCCTCGGGCTGGGCACGGGAACATCGAAGCGCGCTTGGTGTTAGGAGCCATAATCAACCAACCGCGCGCACATGCCGGGCAGCAATGCATCTGCTGGTTGTGTGAGGGCAGACCGGAGCAACGCGTGAGATCTCGCGGCCTGCGGTGGAATCGAAGGGAGATTGCGATGTCTGAATCCAGGACGACCACCGATCACGACGAAATCCGCCGTTGGGCCGAGGACCGCGACGGGCGACCGGCGGTGGTGCGCACCAAGGGCGAGGGAGGCATACTGCGCATCGACTTCGGCGAGCCTGAAGAGACGTTCGAGCCTGTCGAATGGGACGAGTTCTTCAGGATCTTCGATGAGAACGAACTGGCCTTCCTCTACCAGGATGAGACCAGCGGCGGAAAGACCAGCCGCTTCAACAAATTCGTCGAACGCAGCCGGAAGTAGGATCGCGGCAAACAGCGGCCACGGTCAGTGCAGCAGGTTTGGCCCGCGTGCCCTGACGATGTTTCGCATGATGCCGTTGAGCCAGTCCTCCGTGGAGGAGCCGGATCGTCTCTTGTCGATTTCGCCGATGGCCTGTTCGAGCGTTCGCTCGACCAGCCGGTCGGAGGCCTCCACATCTCCCAGCAGCAGGCGCGCCGCGAGCCTGAGCTTGGGCAGCAGCGAAAATACGTCGTCCGAGGGCTCCGACGATCGGCCTCCTTTCGATGCCGACGTCTCGGCTGGGAAGAGAGCATCGAAGACAGCCTGGCCGTTCGAGGATTTTCGGAGGCTGCTGGCATAGCGAAGGCGCTCAGGAATAACGATGTCTTCGTCGCCGCTGAAAAACACGAACGGCACGCCACGGCGCATCAACTCGTCGGCGATCGGGAATACCCGTCGTCCGTTGAGATTGACGTCCAGGATCGCGGCCTCCGCCTCGTCCGTATGTTTTGATGCCTGTTCGACCGTCGCCACCGGGCCAAGCACCACGGCGCCCATCTTGCTGAAGTAACGTGCAAGATCGCCCGCCAGCATCCATTCGTCCTCGACGATCAGGATATGCAAGCCTTGCAGGTCGCGCACCTCATTGTTCCTTCTTCCTGCGGGATTTACGGCTGTCGGCGCGGACTTCCGCAAAATGGCGGGCCAGGACCTCTTGCAACCGTTCCGCGAGCGCGAGCAGGCGAGGCGGGATGTTTTCAGATACCGGGAACTTGGTCAGATCCGGCGAGGGCAACAGGATTCGCTTGGCCGGCTTTATTTCAGGTGGTCGTCTTGCCATTGGAACCGCCTCCGAAGTCAAATGTTAATGCCCAGCCGCGGTGCTTTGTTCCGTTACTGGACTATTTACTGGCCTCAGGCTCGGCCCGGTCTTAGTCTGAGGCGTGATTAGGGTCTGAGGCCCGATTTGACGGCTTTGTGTTCGCGGCTGTTACCAGGGGCTTGGCGTGGCATCCCAGAATGGCAGATTTCCCATAGTCGGCGTCGGTGCATCGGCCGGCGGCATTCCGGCGATGGAGGGCTTGTTCAAGGGAATGACCGGCGGCACCGGCATGGCGTTCGTCGTCGTCACGCACCTCAGCCCGGAGCGGGAAAGCCTGCTGCACGAGGTCATCCGACGTTACACCGAAATGCCGGTCTTGGTGGCCGAGGAGGGGGCAGCGGTCCAACCCGACCAGGTCTATGTGATGCCGCAAAACGTCGTTCTCACCATCCGTAAGGGCGCGCTTTCGCTGCGCCGGCCGAACACGTTCAGCCGCGAGCGCAAGCCGATCGATATCTTCTTCAGCGCATTGGCCGAGGACCAGGGCGAGTATGCCGTCGGCATTATCTTGTCGGGTGGCGATTCGGACGGCACGCTCGGCGCCAGGGCAATCAAGGAGCATGGCGGGCTGACCATTGCCCAGGCCTCCAACGGTTCCGGCCCGCGCAATCCAGCCATGCCGCAGAGCGCGATTTCGAGCGGCCTGATCGACATAGCGGCGCCCGCCGAGCAGATCGGTGCAAAGCTTCAGGCGTTTGTCCGCGGTTTCGACGTGCTGAACGGCCTGACCGAAGCAGACGACGAACACAAGGCCGAGATGGATCGAGCCCGCGATGAAATCTACACCATTTTGCGCAGCCATTCCGGTCACGACTTTTCCGGCTACAAGGCCAAGACGTTCCTGCGTCGCGTAAAGCGGCGCATGCAGATAACGCAGCTGCAGTCGATCACCACCTACACAGAACGGCTGAAAAGGGATCCGGACGAGGTGGCGAAGCTGTTTCGCGACCTCCTCATCAACGTCACCAGCTTTTTTCGCGACGCCGACGCGTTCAAATTGCTGGAGGACAAGATCATACCGCAGATTTTCGAAGGCAAGAACGCCTCCGATGCGGTGCGTGTGTGGGTGCCCGGCTGCGCCACCGGCGAGGAGGTGTTCTCGATCGGCATGCTGATGCGCGAGCGCATGGAGAAACTTTCGGCGCAGCCGCGCGTCCAGATATTCGCGACCGACATCGATGAGCCGGCGCTCGCGGTGGCGCGTGCGGCACGTTATCCAGAAGCGCTGCTGCACGGGCTTTCGCCCGAGCGCAGGCAACGCTTTTTCCACAGTGACGGCGAGAGCTATGTGCTCGGCAAGGAGGTGCGCGAACTGTGCATCTTTTCGCCGCACAGCATTATCCGCGACCCTCCCTTCTCGCGCATCGACATGATTTCGTGTCGCAACCTGCTGATCTATTTCGGCCCGCAGATCCAGAACCGGGTCATCCCGATCTTCCACTACGCGCTGCGCCCGGGCGGCTATCTGTTCCTCGGGACCTCGGAAACCATCGGTCAGCACGGTGACCTGTTCGCCACGGTCGACAAGAAGCAGCGGATATTCCAGGCGCGGGAACATGCCACGCCGCGGCCGCCGGTCCTGATCGGCAATGGCCGCACGGGTGCCCTTCCGGTCGGACGCGGCGGCTCGAAGAAGGATGCGACCAGCCATTCACTGCGCCAGGCGATCGAGGCTCAGGTGCTGGAGCGGTTCGCCCCGCCTCACGTTCTGGTCAATGGCGATGGCGACATCGTCTACTATTCGGCGCGGACGGGCAAATATCTGGAAGCGCCGCAAGGCGCCCCGAGCCGGCAGTTGCTGACCCAGGCCCGCCACGGGCTGAGACTGGAACTGCGCGCCGCGTTGCGGGAAGCAGCCACGACGCGCCGCACGGTCGTGCGGGAGAATATAGCGGTCGAGGAAGACGACGAACAGCTTCAGTTCATTACATTGACGGTCGAGCCATACACGGAACGCGGTAATGGCGAGCCCCTCTACCTCGTCCTGTTCAATCCGGTGGGACAGTCCCAGATCCGCTCCGAGCCGGCACACGAAAGCCGCGGCACCGACGACGCGGCCGATCTCGAGCGGGAGTTGCGCGACACACGCGAGCGGCTGCAATCGACCATCGAGGAATACGAAACCGCGCTGGAGGAAGTAAAATCTTCGAACGAGGAACTCGTCTCCGTCAATGAAGAGGCGCAGTCGACCAATGAGGAGCTTGAGGCCTCGAAGGAGGAGATGCAGTCGCTCAATGAAGAGCTAAACACCATCAACGCGGAGCTGACCGGCAAGATAGAGGAACTCGATCGCGCCAACAGCGATCTCAGAAACTTGTTCGAAAGCACGGAAATCGCCACCATCTTCCTCGACCGCAACCTTGTGGTGCGGACCTTTACTCCCGCCGCGTCGTCGTTCTTCAACTTGCGTCCGTCCGATGTCGGCCGCCCGCTGACCGATCTTTCGAGCCGACTCGACTACCCCGAGTTGAAGCGGCACATCCAGGCGGTGTTCGAGACGGGAGAGACCCTGAACCATCACCTTGCGCGCGATGACAACGGCCGGTTTCACCTGGTTCGCATCAACCCTTATCGGGACAAGAGCGGCGGCGTCCAAGGCGTGGTCGTGACCATGATCGACGTGACGACGCTGGCGCAGGCGGAAGAGCGTCAGCAGGTGCTCATCTCGGAGCTGAACCATCGCGTCAAGAACATGCTGGCGGTCGTCGCCAGCATCACCAACCGGACCCGTGAAAACTCGGCGTCGAAAGACGAGTTCGCCGACGCCTTGATCGGCCGCCTGCAGGCGATGTCACGAGCATACAGTCTGCTCTCGCGAGAAAGCTGGACCGAAGCTTCCGTCGAGGAACTGCTGCGCCAGGAACTCGATCCCTTCGGGGCCGAACGGTTCGAACTCCATGGCAAACGGGTGAGCCTCAAGCCGGTACAAGGGCTTTCCTTCGGCATGGCAATCCATGAACTGGCGACGAATGCCGCTAAATATGGCGCCCTTTCGAAACCTGCCGGGCGGATAGTCGTGAAATGGTCGGTGGCGGACGGAACCTTCAGGCTCACTTGGCGCGAGAAGGGCGGCCCCCGCATCAAGGAGCCAACCGACAGCGGCTTCGGCCTTACCCTTCTGCGCGGAGAAATCGGCTACCGGCTGGGCGGAAAGGTTGAAACAACTTTCCACTCAAATGGTTTGGAGGCGGAAATCGCATTCCCTCTGACCCGTGAGGGCTCGTCGTGACCGGAAAGATGCGTGTGCTGATCGTCGAGGACGAATGGCTGATCGCCGACGACGCGGCGGCTTACCTGCGCAAAGCCGGCCATCAGGTGGTTGGACCTGTTTCGTCGGTAACGGCGGCACTCCGGCTCGTTGGCGAAGGCGGGATCGACGCCGCGTTGCTGGATATCCAGTTGAACGACGAGACCAGTTATCCGATCGCGGAAGCGTTACGGATGCGCGGTGTTCCGTTCGCCTTCCTCTCCGGGTATGGCGAACGCGAAATTCCAGCCGGGTTCCGCGCTTGCAGGATGGTGCAGAAGCCGGCGAGCCAGAGTGCGATCCTGAATGCCGTGGATGAACTCGCGCGAGCCGGCTGAGATCGCGATTGAAAGTCGCGCCAGGTCACATCGGCGTGGTGCGTGCCTGCCGCGAACGACGAACGCCTATGGCAATATCCGCACCGGTACCGATTTGACCGCCGGAACATGAGCCCTCTCGGCTCTGTGCCACAAAGGAACCAGCGGGTTGAGCTCGGGGTAGTAACCGGCACAATTTCCCTCCGGCACCGAGTAAGGCGTGATGCGCAGTCCGTGCACGCGGCGCTCCACACCGTCCCGCGCGTTGGCTTCGAGATCGACCTCCTGTCCCGCGCTCAAACCGAGGCGCTGGATATCCTTTTCATTCATCAACAGCACCATACGTGTGCCGCTGATGCCGCGCAGCCGGTCGTTGTAGCCGTAGACGGTGGTGTTGAACTGGTCGTTGGAGCGCACCGTGATCAGTGTCAGCACATCATCGCCGGCGACATCGATGTCGGGATCGGTTTCAAGGCCACTTGGCAGCTTGAAATTGGCCTTCTTGTTCGGCGTCTCCCACACCCGCTTGCTCGCCTTGATGTCGCGATGGAAGCCGCCGGGCGTCAGGAAACGCTCGTTGAAGTCGCGGAAATGTTGGGGGTAGCAGCGCTCGATTTCGTCGCGGATGCGGGAATAATCCCCAACCCACTCATCCCATGGGATCGAACTCCTGCCCGGCACCGTGGCCTTGGCGAGTTCGGCGACGATCCTGGGCTCTGAAAGCAGATGCGGCGAAGCCGGAGGTCGCGATCCGAACGAGCCGTGGATACAGGCGGTGGAATCCTCTACCGACACCCTTTGGTCGCCGCTTGCCTGATGGTCTCTTTCCAGCCGTGACAGGCAAGGCAGCAAATAGGTTGCCCGGCCGGCGGCCAGGTGACTGCGGTTGAGCTTGGTCGCGATCTCGACATGCAGGTCGAGCCCACGCCAGGCTTTCTCGACCAGGCCGGTTTCCGGCACGGCCCGCACGAAATTGCCGCCGAGCCCGACGAAGCCCTTGACCGATCCGTCGATGACGCCTTCGCAGGTTTCGACCGTATCGAGACCTTTTTCGCGCGGCGGTTCAAAGGCGTAGAATTCGGCGAACTTGTCGAGCGGGACGAGCTCGGGTTTTTCCGATATGCCGACGGTGCGCTGCCCCTGGACATTGGAATGGCCGCGCAGCGGCGAAATGCCGGCGCCGGGTTTTCCGATATTGCCGCGCAGAATCAAAAGGTTGCACAGCATCTGGACGTTCTCGGTGCCGTGCCGATGCTGGGTCAAGCCCATGCCGTAATTGCCGATCACCGCGTTGGCATGGCTGTAGACCTCGGCGACATGCTCCAGGTCGGTCTGCGCAATGCCGGATCGCGCGACGATATCGCTCCACTGGGTTTTGCGCAGGAAGGCTTCGAATTCGGCGAAGCCATGCGTGTGTTCGGCGATGAAAGCCGTGTCGAGGACACGCGTCCTGCCGCTTTCGCGGGCGTCGTCGTCGAGCGCCAGCAACGCCTTGGCGATACCCGTCATCGCGGCGATATCGCCGCCCGAACGAACCTGGAAGTAGTCGCTGGACATTTTGGTACCCGGTCCGGGCGGCCTTCGCCGCGCGCCTTGCGGACCAGGGATTTGAGCGATCCCCAGCCGCCTGTCGGGTGGTCGTATTTCTTGGTTTCGATGCGATCGGTTACGGCGGGTTTCATGCGAGCCACTCCCTGTAAGAAGAGCATGCATAAGAACCCGCCGTAAGGCTGAATGTTCCGGGCCGGGTCCGTACCGTCTCGCCGGAACCATTTCCGCCATCGTTTGTTCGGCCCGAAGAAAGGAGCCGCGCGAAATGGAGCGACGTAACGCGTTAATTGCGATGGTGATTTCGGCCATCATCATCGTCGGCTTTCTCATCGGCTTTTTGTACGGCGATATGGGCTGGCGAACTTCGCCGCTCAAAAGAGCCCCTGAACAGAACCAGGGTGGCAATGCTCCGGCCGATACCTCGCCTGCCGCCGGCATCAAGAAGAACCCCAAGGAAAATACCGAAATGCCAGGCCAGCAATGAGTGAGGTCAGCAATGAAGGCAGGTAATGCCACGAACTGAAACGGGGTCCTGTTTTTGCGGCGCCATAACGGCGGAGATGCGCGGCGAGCCGTTCTGGATTTGCTCCGATCACGATGACGACTGCCGCAAGGCGATAGGAAGCCCGCTAACGGTGTGGGTCGGCTATCGGCCTTCCGAATTCACATTGCTCACCGGCACGCCCAAGACCTTTTCGAAAACCCCCGGCGTGCTCCGGTCCTTCTGTGCGGATTGCGGAACATCGATCGGCTATGTCGACCAGGGCCTGCCCGACGAACTCTATCTGTCGATCGGCTTTCTCGACCACCCCGAACGGTTTCCGCCGCAGGCCCACGCATATTGGGACATGAGGCTTCCCTGGGTCGACTTTCCAGACGAGCTGCCGCGGGTGGGAAGGTATTCGAGGCGGCGCGATCCCGCTTTCGGAAATCCGGCGGACCGCTAGCCTGCTGCCCGCTTGGAGGTGGAAAACGTACCGTTCGCAGTTTCGTACGAATACGACAATTGGCGCGCGGCCGAAAACGCGCAATTATAGGCCAATGGGCCGCCGTTTGGATGACAAGCTCGATTGCAAGGCGTGCGGGACGATCCTGATGGAAATTCCCGACAACCCGAAGGATTCGACGCCGATCTATTGCAGCAATTGCGGCGCCTATCTTGGCGAATGGGGCGATCTGCAGGAGGATTTCTTCAGGCAGGCGTTCGGTGCCCAGGCCTTCGATCTGAACAACGGAAACATCATCAAGAAATAATCCTGGATCCCGCCGGCCAAGCCACCGCCTGCGGGCCCGGCTATTCGCGGCAATTGCCGTTCGGACCGGGCCATCGGGAACCTTTCTCCCGAGCCGCTTGTTTGGGTGACGGAAGGAGACACGCCATGAGCACAAAACCTCCCCCTGTGCCGCCGAAGAACCTGAGCCCAAAGGGCACCGGTGACAAAAAACCGGTAGCAGCCGACCAGGCACCGCAATCAGCCGTTCCGGATCCCGACAAGCAGGGCCAGCAAGGCAATACGAAGGTCAACACCACCCATCAAGGCAACGTCCAGGATCGCTAGGTCATGTCCACGTCGAAGAAGACTCCTGCCAGCATCCGCCAGGGCGGTCCCGGCGCCGCGCACGAAAACGCCAAGAAGCCGCTGAGCGTCGAAAAGCCGCCGGCCGACTCCGACCGTCGCAGCCACAGCAAGGTTTCCGGCGGCGGCGGCGAACACGACAGCCACCATACCCACGACCCCGAAAAGAAAGGCGACACCCGGTCCGCGCATCAGGACAAGTGAAGTCGGCCGGCGACGCGACGATCGGTGAGGTTCGAGCGAAGTGTCAGCGGGGACGGCGCGCCGAGGCAATCGGCACGACGTTGTCGACCACCGGCAAGTCGAACAGCATCGGAAGCCCCCGCGTCGCGGCCATCTCCACGATCAGTTCTTCGATGGAGTGATCGGTCAGACGCGTCTCGACGCCCAGCCGGATCATCGCCGCCAGCTTGTGCACCGGCACCGGCACGGACTTCGCCCGGTCGTCGAGCAGCTTGCTGATTTCGATCACGACGTCGGCGTCGATATTCCTGGGCAAGTCTCGCATAAGCGCCTCCCCGCCAAACGAAACGAAAAGCCCGCCGCACCTTTCGATACGGCGGGCGATCCAGTAATGCGTACCGGCGAGGGATCGGGGTGGGCGTGCCGGCGCGCGCAGATCGCAAGTAATTTTAGTTAAATCCGTCAACTTCGATGTGTCGCGGAAAAACGTCTGTACGTTTTTTACCGAACCGCGCGGATCGTTAGCTGTCCCCGCCGTGGCGCGGCGCGGCAGCACGGATGGCGCGATCCATTGCCCTCCGGACAGCGAACTCAAACAGTATACATTATAAACTTAAAACATCTTGCCAGGTGATCCAGCCTATGCTCCACTTGAGCCGGGAACATGGCTGATAGGTGGATTTCTGCCGACACGTGGCTGCATTTCAAACGGCACGACTGCGAGAACACAGCCTCAAACAATATACGAAATCTTCGCATGGGAAGGCGTGGATGACGGAAACGATAGAGCTCAAACGGGTTGGCGATGGCAATCTGCGTGCCCAGGTCTATCAACAAATCCGGCTGACGATACAGCATGGCGAATTGGCGCCTGGCCAGAAGCTCGTCGATGTCGATATTGCCGCCCAGCTCGGCATTTCCAGAATGCCTGTCCGTGACGCCTTGATGCAGTTGGTGCATGAGGGCTATCTCGTCGGCACGACACGCGGCTTCACCCTGCCCACGCTTACCGCGACGGATGTCGCCGACATCTTCGAGGTCCGCCGCCTGCTTGAGCCACGGGCCGCCGCGCACGCGGCACGGACACTTGACGCCGCTGGCCTCAAGACCCTGGCAGCCGCGCTTCGGGAGGCCGAGGCTGCGGCCGCCGCCGGCGATGCCGACCGCTTTTTCCAGGCCAATTCGGCATTCAGGAATTGTTGGCTCGGCGCCGTCGAGAACGAGCGCCTTTCCCAAACGATTGCAAGGTTCGCCGACCATGTGCTCGTCGTGCGCTTAAGGACGCTGTCGCACCAGCCGACGCAGGCCGTCATCGTTGCCGGCATGCGCGCAATCTATGAGGCATTCGTCAAGCGCGACGCCGTCGCCGCTTACGACCGCATGACCCACTTCATTCAGAACGCCGAGGAGCGTTTCATGAAGCTTAGCCCACCGTTTCAAAACTCCAACGGTGAAGGTGAGGGCATGTCGCGGCAGGGGAAAGCATGATCAGGAAGCAGCACCCGCTGAAAGGGCCGAACAGGTTCAAGCTCGGCGTATTTTCAATGAACGCCGATGGCGGCCTGGCAATGACTACCGTCCCCGAGCGCTGGCGTGCCCGCTGGGAGGACAACCTCAATTCCGCCTGCATCGCCGACCGCGCCGGCCTCGAGTTTCTGCTGCCGATCGCCCGCTGGCGCGGCTTCGGCGGTTTGACGCATGTGCGGGAATGGTCGTTCGAGACTTTCACCTGGGCGGCGGGCCTTGCTGTCGCCACGGAAAACATCGGCCTGTTCATGACGGTGCATGTGCCGCTGGTTCATCCGCTGCAGGCTGCAAAAGCGCTGGCGACGGTCGACCACATCTCCAATGGGCGGGCCGGCTTGAACATTGTCTGCGGCTGGAACCCCGACGAGTTCGCGATGTTCGGGCAGACGGTCGGCGATCGAACCTACGATCAAGCGGAGGAATGGATCAACATCATCGTGCGTGCCTATCAATCGAGGGAGCCGTTCGACTTCGGCGGCGAGTTCTATGATCTGAAGGGGGTCGTCAGCCGGCCGCCAAGCCTGCAGGCGCCGCGACCGGTGACCATGAACGCCGCCTTCGGCGCGCCGGGGCGCAACTACGCAGCGCGCCACTGCGATTATCTGTTTTCGACGTTTTCCGAAATTGCCGACGGCCGTGCGCATGTGGTCGACATCACCAACCGCGCGGCCGAAGTCGGGCGCGAAGTCGGCGTCTGTACAGTTTGTCACGTCGTCTGCCGGGAGACCCAGCAGGAAGCCGAGGATTACTACCGGCACTACGCGTTGGAATGCGCGGACGAGGGTGCGGTCGACGAGCACATGCGCAAGAAGAAGGAATTCGCGAACTCGCACGATGCGAAGGCTTTCACCGAATATCGGCAAAGGTTCGCCGGTGGTGCCGGGACGTTCCCGCTCATCGGCACGCCGGAAAAGATCGTCGACGACCTCACCGAGATCATGGAACAGGGTTATTCCGGCGCCGCCCTCACATTCGTCAACTACACCTACGAATTGCCCTTCTTCTGCGACCGCGTGCTGCCGCTGATGCGCCAGGCCGGGCTTCGAGTAAATTGATGCCGGCGGCCGCCATTCCGACGCCGTGGGTGGATGGGCACGACTCCATCAATCCGCGCGCGTTCAAGCAGGCTATGCGGGCCGTGGCGGGCTCGGTCGCCATCCTCGCGTCGGAACATGACGAGATCGGTTTTTGCGGCATCACGGCGACGGCTCTCTGCTCGTTCAGCGCCGAGCCGCCGTCGCTGCTGGCTTGTGTCAACCGCGGCAGCACCTTTGCCTCGGTCATTCACGAAGGTTTGCCGTTTTCGGTCAATCTTCCCGCCGGCGACCAGGAGAACGTTGTACGTGCCTTTGGCGGCATGACCAAAGCCAAGGGCGCCGCGCGGTTCTCTTCCGGATCATGGGTGCGTGGCGAAACCGGCGCGCCCTTGCTTGTCGGCGCACGGGCAATATTCGAATGCCGGGTGGCCGAAATCATCGTGCGGGCATCGCACATGATCGTCATCGGCATCGTGTCGGGCGTTGCGCTGGACCGCGCTCATCGATCGCCGGTCTTCTACGCGCATGGGCGGTTCCTGACAGTAGGAGATGATGCCAACTAACCGCCGTTCACGCGGCGGCGCGGCGATTGCAATTTTAGATCGAACCCGATCATGGACGAACTATCAAAGGGAGTATGGCAATGCGCATTTGGAAATCCCTTGTTCTGGCTGCACTCATGTCGGGTGTGGCGGGTAGCGCCGCGGCCGAAGAGGTCGTCCTCAACGCCGTGCATTTTACGCCGACGCAGAACGGCTACGCGCAGAGCTTCCTGAAGTTCGTTCAGAAGGTGAACGAAAAGGGCAAGGGCGTGGTCCAGATCAACGTCCGTGGCGGGCCGGAGGTCATTCCGCCGATCCAGCAGGGCGCGGCGCTCAGGAGCGGCCTGATCGATGTGATCGACACACCGGCAGGGCAGTTCCTCGAACTCGTGCCCGAAGGCGAGGTTTTCTCCGCATCGACGAAGACGCCGTGGGAGGTTCGCGACAATGGCGGCTGGGACTTCATCAGCGGGATTTTCGAGAAGAAGGCCAATGCCCATCTGCTGGCGCATGTCGACGCGGGCTCGGGCTTCAACGTCTTCACCGTCGACGAACCCAAGCTCAACAGCGAAGGCAGCATCGACTGGGGCAGTCTGAAGATCCGCTCGTCGCCGCTCTACCGCGATTTCCTTGAATCCTTGGGCGCAACGGTGATCGTGCAAGCGCCGGGGGATGTCTATACCTCGCTCGAGCGCGGCGTCGTCAATGCCAACGCGTATACCGTGTTTGGCTATGCGTCGTTCGGCTGGGACAAATTCACCAAATACCGTGTCGACCCGCAGTTCTTCAAAACCGACGTGCTGATCTCGATCAACAAGGCCAAATGGGACACGCTGTCGCCCGAAGCGCAGAAGCTGCTTGCCGACACGGCCGTCGAATACGAGCGCGCGAGCTATGACGCCAACCTTGCCCAGTCCGAAAAACAGGCACAGGCGATGATCGACGGCGGGCAGAAGGTGATCAGCTTGACCGGCGCCGGCCGCGACAAATTCCTGGCGGCTGCCACGCAGGCGAGCTGGGCGAGAATGGCCAAACGCGATCCCACCAACATCGATCAGTTGAAGAAATTCTTCCAGTAGCCCGAGCCGAGGGTGCCTTGCGTGCCCTCCATCAAAGCTGGGCCAAGAGGACGAAGGTGGACATGGGGGTCGTCGGGCATGGACAGATTGTTTGCAGCGATTGGGAAGCTGAGCCTTGCGTTGGCGGCGGCGGCAAAAGTGGTGCTTGGCCTCATCATCGTCGCGGTGGTTGCTGATGTGTGCGTCCGCAATCTGGGCCTGAGGCCGCTTGCCTGGGCGGTGTCGGCGACGGAATACGGCCTGCTCTACGCGGCATTCCTGCCGATGCCCTGGCTGGTCCACAGCAAGGGCCATGTCTTCGTCGAGTTCCTGCGCCAGGCGCTGCCGGTGCGGGCACGGGTGGTGCTTGAAAAGCTGGCCTATCTCGCCTGCATCGGCGTCAGCCTCTACCTCGGCAGCGTCGCTCTGTCTTCGCTGACAAGTGCCGTTGCGGGCGGCGAATACGAAACGCGCAGCTTCGATATGCCGAAATGGCTGGTCTTTCTGCCCATCATGCTCGCCTTCTATCTCTCGGCGCTGGAATGGCTCAGATATCTGCTCGGCCGTGACACGCTGTACACGCTCGATCCGCTGGAAATGGAAGGGCTCTGACCGGTGGCCTGGCTGTTTCCATTCGCCGTGCTCGTTGGCACCATCCTGGTGTTGATGGGCCTTGGGCTGCCGGTCGCCTTCGCGTTCTTCGTCACCAATGTGATCGGGCTGTATCTGTTCTTCGGCGGCTCGATCGGCGTGACGCAGATGGTCGCCAACTTCTCCGACGCTGTCTCGACCTACGCGCTTGCCCCGCTGCCGATGTTTCTCGTCATGGGCAGCCTGTTCTTCCGCTCCGGCCTCGGCGAGAAGGTCGTCTACGCGCTCGACCTGTGCATCGGCAATCTGCGCGGACGCCTCGCCTATGTCGTGCTGGCCGCCGGCACGATCTTTTCCGCGCTGTCGGGCTCGAGCCTCGCCAATACCGGCATGATGGGCTCGCTGATGGTGCCCGAGATGCTGAAGCGGGGCTACAAGCCGCACATGGCCTACGGCCCGGTGCTTGGCGCCGGAAGCCTTGCCGTCATCATCCCGCCATCCTCGCTGGCCGTCTTGCTCGGCTCGCTGGCCCAGATCGACGTCGGCGCGCTGCTCATAGCGGGGGCTCTGCCGGGACTGCTGCTCGTTCTCATGTACGCGGCGCTGATCTTCGCGCAGACAAAGATCGATCCGGACGCCGCTCCGCACTATCCGGTGCCCGCCGTCCCCGCGGCCGAGAAGGTGAGGGCGGTCGCCGTCAACATCATTCCGATGAGCGTCATCGTGTTCATGGTGGTCGGCACGATCATCCTTGGAATAGCGACCCCGACCGAGTCGGCAGGCCTCGGCTGTGCCGCTGTCTTCGCCTTGTTGTTTGTCTACCGGCGGTTCAGCTGGTCGGTTGTCTGGAAGTCGCTGGACGATGCGATGAAGGTCACCGGCATGACCTTCCTGATCATCTCGGCTTCGACGACGTTCTCGCAGATATTCGCCTTCTCCGGCGCCTCCAACGGCTTTATCCAGTTCATCGTCGGCTACGATCTTGGACCGTATCCCATGCTGCTCATGATGGTGCTCGTCATCCTGCTGCTCGGCATGTTCATGGATCAGGTCTCGATGATGCTGATCACGCTGCCGATCTTCCTGCCGATCGCCCAGCAATTCGGCTACGAGCCGGTATGGTTCGGGCTGATCCTGCTGCTCGCCTACGAGGTCGGCTTCACCACGCCGCCGTTTGGCCTGCTGCTGTTCATCATGATCGGCGTTGCGCCGAAAGGCACATCGCTCAAGACGGTTGCCATGGCTGCGGCGCCTTACATCGCGCTGACGCTTCTGCTGATCCTGCTGATTGTCCTCTTTCCGCAGATCGCTCTCTTTCTTCCGAATTTGATCTAGTCGAACTCGATCCAGCAGGTGTCCACATGCGCTTTGCCTATCTTGCTTTCTTCCATGATGACCGCGAGGCAAATTTGGCCATCGCCGGCGAAGATGTTGACGCCGTGCGGCGTGTGATTGCATCGACGCCGGGCCTTGCGCTTGCAAACATCTATCTGCCCGAAGTGGCGGACATGTTCAACAACGATGGTCCGCCGCCGGTCTTCGGCTTCCAGCTCTATTTCGACGAACTGGCGGACATGGAGGCGGCGCTGGCGCCGTCCGGCCATCTGCAGGCGCTTGCCGCACCTGGTATGCTGTCGAGCATCGCCGGTTCGAGGCCGACGCAACAGGCAATGTGCGTGCGTCCGTTTCCCGTCGACGACGCTGGCGTCAAGACGTCCGGGCTCCCCTGCAGCTATCTTGTCCACTATCCCGGGCCGGCCGAAGACATGAATGCCTGGCTCTACCACTATGTGACGCATCATCCGCAATTGATGCGGGGCTTCCCCGGCATTCGCCACATCGAGGTTCTGTCGCGACTGGATTGGTGCGGTTCGCTGCCCTGGCCGCGGATCGACCATATGCAGCGCAATCGCGTCATGTTCGACAGTCCCGCTGCATTGACGCACGCGCTGCAATCGCCGGCGCGGCTGGAGATGCGCGCCGACTACAAGACCTTCCCGCCGTTTTCAGGCGGCAGCCGGCATTTTCCGATGTCGACGGAAGCCGTGCATCCTTCGTCAAGGGCCACATAGGCAAACAGGTTTTTGCCGACGCCGAAAATTTCTGGAGATTTCATGTACGACTTTCGCAAGAAATGTATCTCTCTCGATCGCCTCATCGGCACCTTCTGCGCCATCCCGCACCCTGTGGCGGTCGAAGTGGCCGCCGCCAGCGGGGTCGATTTCCTGTGCATCGACTGGGAGCATTCGCAGATCGGCCGCGAACGGCTCGAGGATCTGATCCGCGCCGCCGATGTCCACAAGGTTCCCGCGATGGTGCGCGTTCCCGGCCACACGCCGGAGTGGATGGCCGCCGCGCTCGACGCCGGCGCGTCGGGTGTCCTGGTACCGCGCGTCTCCACGGCCGAGCAAGCGCGCATGGCGGTCATGGCCTGCCGTTACCCGCCGGTCGGCGCCCGCGGTGTCGGCCCGGGCCGCGCCGCCGGTTATGGCTACAGCATTCCGGACTACCTCAAATCGGCCAACGATGTCCTGACGGTCGCCATCCAGGTCGAGACGGCCGAAGGGCTCGCCAACATCGACGACATCGTCCAGGTCGACGGCGTCGACGTGATCTTCATCGGTCCCGGCGACCTGTCGGTTTCGATCGACGCCATGGGGCCGGCCGGCCAGGAAAAGCTCAATGCAGCGATTATGAGGATCGCGGCCGCGGCGCGCACGGCCCGCAAGGCCGTCGGCATCTTTCGCCCTTCGGCGGATGATGTCAGCAAATGGTCGCGGCACGGCATCAGCTTCTACATGCTGGCCAGCGACACGATGTTTCTCGGGGCCGGCCTTGCCGCCGGCGTCGCCTCGGCGCGCAGCGCCTCATAGCAAGAGTTTGCCATGAAGATCATCAAGACCGACGGTGTGCTGTCAGTCGAGGAGGAGCAGCTGCGCTACCTCGACGGCTTGAACGCCGAGTTTGTCGAAAAGACGCTGCTCACGGAAGATGCCCTGATCGAACACTGCCGCGACGCCGACGCATTGATGGTATTGCGAGAGCCGATCACGGCTCGCGTTTTGGCGGAACTGAAGGGGCTCAAGGTCATCGGACGGTTCGGCGTAGGGCTCGATTCGATCGACGTCGAGGCCGCCAGCCGTGCCGGTGTTCAGGTAACCTACGTGCCGGACGCCAATCTGGTTGAAGTCAGCACCCACGCCATGGCCCTGATCCTGGCCTTGACGCGCAGGCTGAAGCAGTTCGACAGCGCGGTGCGCGCCGGCCGCTGGGCTGCAATGACCGACGGCGCCGGCATCACACGGCCCGACAGGCAGATCCTCGGCCTGATCGGCTTCGGCCAGATCGGGCGGCTGACTGCCGAGCGGGCGCGGGTCTTCGGCTACCACATCATCGCCTACGATCCGCATATGCCGGCCGAGCGAATCGCGGCCGGTGATGCCGAACCGGTCGGCTTCGACGAGTTGCTGGCCAGGGCCGACATCGTCTCGCTGCACGTTCCAGCGACACCGGAGACCAGAAACATCATGTCGGCGCAAGCCCTGTCGCGGATGAAGGAAGGGGCGATACTCATCAACGTGGCCCGCGGCGGCCTGGTCGACGAGGTCGCATTGGCGGACGCGATCCGGCGCGGCCATCTGGCAGGCGCCGGCATCGACACGTTCGAGCGGGAGCCGCCTTCGCCCGATAATCCGCTGCTGGCGCTGGACACCGTCCTGGTCAGTCCACACGCGGCGCACTACTCGACCCAGTCTTACGCGGAGGTTCGCAACAAGGTGTTTGCCGATGTCGCATCGGTCCTGCGCGGCGGCAAGCCTGTATATCCGGTCAACCGGATATGACCAATTCCCGATGTCGGCACCACCTCTATCCGCCTGCTCCGCGGAACCCAAGTCCTGCAAGTCGGGGTTCGCAGGGCGATAAGGGGCAGCGCAACCTGTCGCGATTTATCCGGTTTGCCACATTTTGTTCTTGCTTTGTGCCGGCAGCTATGCTACTAATTTGCGTATGGTGATGATTCACCGAGGACCCGCCGCAAGGCGGTTTTTTTGTCTTTAGGTTTCAGCGTCATCTGTCGAGGCTCTGCTCGGCTTGTCGCGACGCTCGACGATGTAGATGTGATCGGCGACCAGCACCACGTCGCCATGCTGGTTGATCACCTCGCAGCGCTCGACGACCCGGCCTGAATCGGGTCGCTTCGGGTCGTCTTCCCTAGCCGAGATGGTGGTGCGGGTCCTGATCGTATCGCCGATGAACACCGGCTTGATGAAGCGCAGCCGGTCGTAGCCATAGGAGAAGGCAACCGGGTTGACGACGCTGGCCGTCAGCCCGACGCCGACCGAAAACACCAGCGTGCCGTGGGCGATGCGCTGCCCGAACGGCATCGTCTTCATGAACTCGGCGTCCATGTGGTGGGGAAAGAAATCACCGGTATGGCCGGCATGGACGACGAAGTCGGTCTCGGTGATGGTGCGCCCGCTGGTCATGCGCGACGACCCGATCCGGTAGTCCTCGAAATAGACTGTCTGCTCCATGTCAGGGCCTCGCCGCTATCGGTGTTGCCGGCGCCGCGCTCGATCGGTAGGCGGCTTCGACCAGCGCCATGGTGTTCCAGCCGTCCTCGACGGAACTGACAAGCTCGGCGTCCTCGCCCGACGCGTAGCGCTGGACATTGGCCATGCGGCCGGCAAAGGCGTCCGGAAACCATGCGCCGACGAGTGGAACCGCAATCCAGTCCGTGCCGCCTTTGGGGTAGATTTCGAGAATGTCCGGCTCGCCGCGCGGATAGTCGAGGTTGACGCCCAGTTTGAGGTAAGCGGCGCCTTCGGTGCCGCAGATGCGGAATTCGCAGGCCTGGTGTTTTCGACCGAATTTGTGATCGTGGTTGATCGACAGTGCACAGCGCACCGTGTCGCCATAGTCGAGAATCGCGCTGGTGCGCGTTTGCGCAACCTTGTGGCCGGGATGGCCGAGCGTCTTGGCGTGAACCCCCTTGGGGTCGCCGAGCAATTGCCGGATCAGGTCGAGATAATGGATGGAATGCATGGCGATCTCGACGCGCGGCGCCTGCAACAGGAATTCCCAGAGATGCCAGGGTGTCGCCAGCGCCAGCCATGCATCGAAATCGACCACTTCGCCCAGCCAGCCCTTGGCGATCGCATCCTTGAGCGCCAGCATCATCGGCGCGAAGCGCAGCTGGAAATTCACCGCCGCCTTCAGGTCTTTGGAGCGGCAGATTTCGAGGATCTCGGTCGCCTCGGCGAGATTGCTGCCCATCGGCTTCTGGATCAGCGCCACCGCACCATCGGACAGCGCCCTGAGCACCCCGGCGTGGTGAGCCGGCGGCGTCGCCAGATCGAAGACGGCGTCCTTGATTGACGCAGCTTCCTCGACCGACCGGTAAGCGGTGACGCCCCATTTCGAGGCGAGTTTTTCCGCCTTGGCCAGGTCGGGGTCGAACAGCCCGGCAACCGGGAAGCCGGCTTTCCCATAGGCCGGGAAATGCGCATCGCCGACGATCGAGCCGGCGCCGAAAATCACGATCGGCCGGGGCTTTGACGGCTGTGCCCAGGCCTGGGAAAGCGAGGCAGGATCGAAAATGTCATCAGTCATAATGGAAGACTTCGTCCATCGACGCCCACCACTCGCCCTCCTTGCGGGTCGGCAGCGGCTCCTGGCATGGCATGCAGAGCGCCCACCATTCCTGCGTCGTGGGATCGGCAGCCATCTTCGCCATGTCGGCGGCATAGTCGGTGCCGTGGTACTCCAAGGTGCTGAACAAAAGGTGCTCCGGCTCCCTCAGATAAATCGAATAATTCTTGATGTTGCAGGCGGAAATCATCTTGAGGACGTCCGGCCAGACGGCGGCGTGAAGCCGCACATACTCGGCGACTTTCTCCGGCTTGAGGCCGAGCACCATTCCCATTCGCTGCATGTCCGCCTCCTATTTTTTTATCGCCATGGTGAATTCCGCGATGCTCTTCGCCTTGATCGCATCCCAGTCCCAGTCGATGCCGATGCCGGGTTCGTCCGGTGCCAATGCGTGCCCGTCCTCGATACGCATTTTCTTGCCGGTCAGCTCGTCGAGCTGGGGAATATACTCGACATATCTGCCGTTCTGAACGGCGCATGTCAGGCTGACATGCAGTTCCATCAGGAAATGCGGGCAGACCGGTATGTCGAACGCCTCGGCTGCATGCGCCACCTTCAGCCACGGCGTGATGCCGCCGATGCGGCCGACATCGACCTGCACGATCGAGCACGCGCCCTTCTGCATATATTCGCGGAAATGCCGGATCGAGTAGAGCGACTCGCCGACGGCGACCGGCGTCGACGTCGCATTCGACAGGCGGATATGGCCGTCTATGTCGTCGGCCGGCAGCGGTTCCTCGATCCAGGCGAGGTCGAGTTCACGCAGGCGCTCGGCCCGGCGGATCGCCTCGTCGACAGAAAAGCCCTGGTTGCAGTCGGTCATGATTTCGTAGGAGTCTCCAACCGCCCGGCGGACCGCCGTCAGCCGGGCAAGATCCTCGGAGCCGTGCGGCTTGCCGATCTTGACCTTCGAGCCGCGAAACCCCTTGCCCTTGGCGGCCAGCGCATCCTCGACCAGTGCCTCGGTTTCGATATGCAGCCAACCGCCTTCGGTCGTGTAGAGCGGGCAGCGGTCCTTGGCGCCGCCGGCCAGCTTCCACAGCGGCAGCCTCTTTTTCTTGGCCCGCAGGTCCCAAAGGGCAGTGTCGATGGCCGCCAGCGCGATTGCCGTGATCGCGCCGATCGTCGTGGCATGGCTGGCGAACTCCAGCTCGTGCCAGATCGCCTCGATCATGTCGGCGTCGCGGCCGATCAGCCGCGGCGCAAGGTGGTCGGCCAGCAGCCGCATCACCGAGGAGCCGCCCGTGCCGATCGTATAGCTGTAGCCGGTGCCGACCGCGCCGTCGGCGTCGGTGATGGTGACGATCGGTGTTTCCTGGCTGACAAAACTCTGGATGGCATCGGTGCGCTTGACCTTCGGCACCAGGTCGACCATCCGCAGTTCGATTTTCTCGATCTTTGCCATGGTTTTAACCTCGCAATGTCTTGCCCGTTTCAGCAGAAAACAGATGGGCCTGCGACAGGTCCAGGCTCATCTTGACCCGGTCGCCGGCTTTCAGCGGCTTTGGATTGAGCATCCGCGATACCCAGTCGCTGCCGTTGAATTCGGCGAACACCAGCGTCTCGTTGCCGAGCGGCTCGGTGACGGTCACCGGCAACTCCAGCTGGTGGACGTCGACGTCTTCGCCGGAGCTGATGCCATGCCCGGTCGGATAAATGTCGTCGGGCCTGAGGCCGAACACGACTTTGTCGCCGGCCTCGATATTGGCCTTGAACTGGCTGGGCAAAGGCAGCCTCTCGCCGCTGGCGAACAGCAACTGTCCGTCGTCGACAACCGCCTCATGCAGATTCATCGGCGGCGAGCCGATGAAGCCCGCGACGAAGCGTGTCTGGGGCCGGCGGAAGACCTCGTCGGGTGTGCCGACCTGCTCGATGAAACCGTCACGCATGATGACGATACGGTCCGCCAATGTCATCGCTTCGACCTGGTCATGGGTGACGTAGATCACCGTCGACTTGACCTTGGCATGCAGTTTCTTGATCTCGGTGCGCATCTGCGTCCGAAGCTTGGCGTCGAGATTTGAAAGCGGCTCGTCGAACAGGAAGACGTCGGGATCGCGCACGATGGCGCGGCCCATGGCGACGCGCTGGCGCTGTCCGCCGGACAGCTGCGACGGCCGGCGGTCGAGCAATTGGTCGAGGCCGAGAATGCCGGACGCTTCGGCGACGCGACGGTCCATTTCTTCTTTCGCGGCGCCCGCTATCTTGAGCGAGAAGCCGAGGTTTTCGCGCACCGTCATATGCGGGTAGAGCGCGTAGGACTGGAACACCATCGAGATGTTGCGCGAGCGCGGCGGCAGGTCGTTGACCATGCGGCCGCCGATCTCGATGATCCCGTCGCTGATCGCCTCGAGGCCGGCGATCATGCGCAGGGTTGTCGACTTGCCGCAGCCGGACGGCCCGACCAGCGCGATGAATTCGCGGTCGGCGACCTCGAGATCGATGCCGTGCACCACCGCCACCGGGCCGTAGCTTTTGGTGAGGTTCTTGAGCGATACGGTTGCCATGTCAGCCTTTCACCGCGCCGGAAGTGAGGCCGCCGACGAGGTGTTTCTGGACGATGAAGGTAAGCGTGAGCGCCGGTATGACCATGACCACGGCGAGCGCGCACATGCCGCGCCAGTCGATGGTGAATTCGGCCGTATAGTCGAGCAGGCCGACCGGCAGGGTCTTGGAGTTGATCGAGCGCGTCAGCTGCGAGGCGAGCGCGAACTCGTTCCAGGAGGTGAGGAAGGCAAAGATGCCGGCCGAGGCGATGCCGGGCCCGGCCAACGGAAACTCGACCTGCCAGAAGGCCTGCCAGCGCGTGCAGCCGTCGATCTGCGCGGCTTCGGCGAGGTCTTTCGGTACCTGGCGGAAAAAGCCGTCGATCAGCCAGACGGTGAACGGCACGTTGAGCGCGACATAGACCAGGATCAGCCCGAAATGCGTGTCGATGATGCCGAGCCGCGCAAAGACGAAGAACAGCGGCAGCGACAGCGCGATGCCGGGCACCGTGCGCGTCAGCATCAGGCCGAGGAACATCGCCGACTTGGCGCGAAAGCGGTAGCGCGCAAAGGCGTAGCCGCCGGCCATGCCGATGACGATGGCGATCACCGTCGAGGTCACCGAGATGATCAGCGAATTGCGGAAGTAGTCGAGCACCGGAATGCCGCCCTGGCCGACGCCGCTGAACATGGCGATGTAGGCGTCGAGCGAGAGTTGCTGCGGGATCCACACCGGCGGCTTGGCCATGATTTCGACGGTCGGCCGCAGCGACGACAGCACGATCCAGATGCCGGGCAGGCAGATGACCAGCATGGCCAGGAACAGTCCGATGCCGTGAACGATGCCGAGCGCTTTGTTGCCGACGCGATGCAGGCTGTTCTGGTCCATCCTCACCACTCCGCCGCGATCTGCGTGCGCGCCGCGGCGAGCTTGCGGTAGAAATAGACGGTGAACAGGATCGACAGCAGGATCGAGAAATAGGCCATGGCATTGGCCAGGCCCATCCTGGCGTCGCCATAGGCGGTGCGGGCGACCAGTGTCCAGACCAGTTCAGTGCGGCCGGCGGGGCCGCCGTCGGTCATGATCTTGACGATGTCGTAGGCGCGCGCGACGTCGAGTGAGCGGATGGTCATGGCAATGAAAGCAAACGGCATGATGAACGGCCAGGTGACATAGCGGAATGTCTGCCACGGCGTGCAGCCGTCGACGCGGGCCGCCTCGACCGGTTCGCGCGGCATCGCCAGCAGCCCGGCCAGGATCAGGATCGCGAACACCGAAGTCGACGACCAGATCTCGGCGGTCAGGATGGCAATGAAGGCGAGATTGCCGTCGATCAGCCACGGGATGGCGCGGTCAGTCAGGCCGAGCCCCTGCAGGGCGTTGTTCACCAGGCCGATATTGTCGTTGAACATGAATTTGAACTGGAAGCCGACGAGGATCGGCGAAAACATCATCGGAAACATCATGATGGTGCGCAGGATCCGCTGGCCGCGCGATGCCTTCTCCACCAGCAGGGCCAGCCCGAGCCCGATCAGCATTTCCAGGTTGAGCGCCACCGTCAGCAGCACCACGGTGCGCGCAAAGGCGACCCAGAAAGCGCGGCTGGTCAGGATGGCGACGTAGTTGCGCGCGCCGATGAAGACCCAGAACGTCTCCGGCCTGGTCAGCCGGAACGGCGTGAAGCTGGAATAGAGCGAAAGCAGCAGCGGCACCACCACCACCGCCGCCAGAACGATCACCGCCGGCAGCAGGAGCAGCAATGGCGGCGAAGGTCTCCAGCCTTTCATGGCGATCCGGTTCTGGTTGGTGCCCGGACACCGAAGGCCGCCATCGGCCAGCCGGGATCAAGACAAAGCGTGTTGCGCATGGTTCGCAAAAAGTTCGGGGACGCCGCTCTTCGATGAGCGGCGCCCCCTTGGGAGAATGGTCAAAGCTTGCCGGCGTCCTCGAGGATTTGGGTGGCCTTGGCGGCAGCGTCGTCCAGCGCCTGCTTGGAGGTCTTGTCGCCCAGGATGGCGGCCTGCAATTCGGGATAGACGGCGTTGGAGATTTCGATCCATTCAGGTGTCTGCGGCACGGCAAAAGCGTGCTTTGCCTCTTCCTGGAAAGCCGCCAGCACTTCCTTCTTGTAAGGATCGCTGGCCGCCTGCTGGATGTCCCAGTCCCACACCGCCGTGCGGGTCGGCAGTGGGCCGCTTGCCGCCTCGAGCTTCTGGCTGTCCTCATTGGTCAGGAACCAGACCAGCGACGCCGCGGCTTCCTTGCTGGCGCAGTTTTCGGTGACCGAAAATCCGTGGTGCCCCGACCAGCCGGTGCGAATGCCGGCCGATCCCTTCGGCGCCACCTTCACGCCGACATTGCCGGCGACCTTCGATGACTTCGGATCGTTGAAGAAGCCTGCCCAGCCCGGCCAGTCGAGGTTGATGGCGACGGTGCCGGAGGCAAAGCCCTGGCCGAGATCGTCCCACAGATAGTTGGTGGTGCCGGCCGGCACCGCCTTGGCCTTGTAGAGATTGACGAACCAGTCGAGCGCGTGCACGCCGGCTTCCGAGTTGAAGGCCGGCTTGCCGTCCTTGTCGAGGTATTCGCCGCCGTCGGCGATGAGCATCTCGTAAAAGCGTCCGTTGATCGCCTCTTCCTTGCCGGCGAACTGGGTGCCGTAGAAATCGGGCGGGCTGGCGAAGAATTCCGCCTGCTGGGCGACCTCGTCCCAGGTGTCGGGCGGTGTCAGCTCCTTGCCGTGTTTGGCCTTGTAGGCGGCCTTCTTGGCTTCGTCCTGGTAGAGACTCTTCTGGTAATAGAGCGCCGAGACGTCGAACTGCGCGCGAGGCAGCATCACCAGCTTGTCGTCGAGCGTCGAGGCCTTGATCGTCGACGGCACGAAGGCGTCGATCTCCTCCTTCGGCAGCAGCTTGTTGAGATCGGTGTAGATATCAGGATATTGCGGCGCGAAGGACGAGTGGTTCGACCCAACGCACCAGTTGATGCTGCCGGAGGCGATGTCCGACTTGATTTCCTTGTCGAGCTCGAAGTGGTTTTTCTTCGAGATCACGTTGACCTTGGCGCCGGTCAGTTTTTCCCATTCGCCGATGCGCGCGTACAGCCCTTCATATTGCTGGCCGCCGATCAGCTTGGCGTCGATGGTGACGCCGTCGAATTTGCCGGGCAGGTCGGCAGCAAGGGCACTCGCACCCAGTGCGAGCAGCGTTACGCCGGCCGACAGGCCGCAAAACAGTTTCGTCATCGGTATCCTCCCAAGAGTCCGCGTCGATCCATAGCGAGGGCGGATCGGCAGCTTCATTCATATACAAACAAAACATTTACAGGATCGTCAAGCCGAAAGTTCTTTCGGAAACAATACCGTTATGCGTATATGAAAAGTGCAATTCACTGGAGAAGCCCAATGGCAGAGGACGAGGAAGATGACCGCTATCGAGCCCCGGCGCTGGACAAGGGGCTCGACATCCTCGAGTTGCTGGCCGGTGTCGATGGCGGCCTGACGCAGGCGGAAATCGCCAAGAAGCTCGACCGCAGTCCGAACGAGTTCTACCGCATGCTGGACCGGCTGGTGCGGCGCGGCTACGTCACGCGGCCGGATGGCGACCGTTATTCGCTGACGCTCAAGCTGTTTGGCCTGGCGCAGCTGCACGCGCCGGTGCGCCGGCTGGTTTCCTACGCGACGCCGCTGATGCGCGAGCTGGCAGAAACCTCGCAGCAGGCAAACCAGCTCGTCGTTTTCGATCGCGGCTCCGCCGTGGTGATTGCCCAGCAGGAGGCGCCGGATTACTGGGGCATCTCGATCCGCGTCGGCTCGCATATCAGCCTGTTCGACACCGGCTCCGGCCATGTGCTGCTGGCGTTCCGCCAGCCGGAAGAGCGGCAGATGATGATCTCAGAACATCTGCGCAGCACCGACAAGCCACCGCAATCGCCGGAGTTCTTTGCCCGCCTCGACCAGATCCGGGAACGCGGCTACGAGATGATGGCATCGATGCAGACCGCCGGTGTCTTCAACCTGTCGACACCGGTTCTCGGCTCGGACGGCAGGGCGATCGCCGCGCTGTCGATCCCCTACATAACCCTGGTCAACGCACCCAAGGCGCCCGACATTACGAGGACGATTGAGCTGCTGCTGGCAGCGACCGAAAAGCTGTCGCAACTGGCGGGATCGACCGTCAAGCAATCGAGATGAATTCTTATTTGAATGAAGAATTTCCGTGAGATGATCTCGAAGTCGCCAAGGAGGAGCGCGCCACCATGATCTTCGACACCCATCTGCACCTGATCGACCAGTCCGCGCTGCGCTATCCCTGGCTGGCCGGCGTGCCGGCACTCAACCGCGATTTCTCCTACGACGAATATGCAGTCCAGGCCCGCCGCGCCGGCATCGAGGGCGCATTGCATATGGAGGTCGATGTCGATCCTGCCGACATCGAGGCTGAAACCAGCCGTGTCAAAGCGCTGTCGCGGGAAAAGGCCAGCTTGCTGCGGGGGGCAATTGCCTCCTGCCGCCCCGAGGAGCCTGGCTTTGCCGCCTATCTCGAGCGCCAGCGCGCCGATCCTTTCGTCAAAGGCTTTCGCCGCGTGCTGCACGTCATGCCGGACGAGCTTTCGGAGGGCGCGCTGTTTCGTGAAAACATCAGGCGGCTTGCCGGCAGCGGCCTGACCTTCGACCTTGTCGTTCTGCCGCACCAGATCCCCAAGGCGATTGCACTCGCCGACCTCGCGCCAGATGTGCAGTTCGTGCTCGACCATTGTGGCGTGCCCGACATCAAGGGTGGTGCCGAGCACCCCTGGCGCGAGCACATGGCGGAGATCGCGCGGCGCCCGAACGTCGTCGGCAAAATTTCCGGTGTGGTCGCCTATGCGGATGCCGGATCCTGGACTGTCGAAACGCTGCGTTCCTATGTCGAGCACACCATCGAATGCTTCGGCTGGGACCGCGTTGTGTGGGGCAGCGACTGGCCGGTCTGCACGCTTGGCGGCGGGCTTGCGACCTGGGTGGCGGCAACGCACGCGCTGCTCGCCGGTGCAAGCATCGATGAGCGGCAAAAGCTGCTCTCCGGCAACGCCAAGCGGCTGTGGCGTTTGTAGAGCATTTTGCAGCCAAGTGACGGATCACTTGGCGTCGCACAAATGCGGCTCAAACGAATAGGTGGCCTCAGATCGTCGCCGACACGTGCCGCTCGCGACCGTAGAGCGAAACCAGGAGCACGATGACCAGGCCAAGTGCCGCCTGCACGGTCGAGGGCCGGAAGCCGAGGCCGATCAACAGCGTGTTGATCTCCGTCAGCACCAGCACGCCGGCAATGGTGCCGAAATAGCTGCCGCGGCCGCCGACAAGGGCGGCGCCGCCGACCACCACTGCCGCGATCGTCTGGAACAGATAGGGCTGGCCGACATCGCCATAGGCCGAGCCGGTGAAGCCGAGCAGCAGCACGCCGGCTGCGGCGGCGAAGAAGGCGCTCGCGGCATAGGTCACGGTCCACATGCGGACCGGATCGATCAGCGCCAGCGGCGCAGCACCTGGATTGCTGCCTAGGGCGTAGAGACGGCGGCCGTATGGCGTGCGCGCCAGCACCAGCGCCACCAGCAAGGTCAACACCGCGACGCATGGCACCAGCCCCGGCACCGGCAGCGGTCCGACCGAACCGCCGATCGAAACGAAGGCGGAAACCGCTTGCGGCGCCGATCCGGATGGAAAACCACCGGTCCACAACAGGACGGCGCCTTGCACAATCATGCCGATGCCGAGCGTGACGATCAGCGGGTGGATGTCGAGCCCGCGCGAGATCAGGCCGTTCAGCGCCCCGATCAGTAAGGCGAGCGCGCTGACGACCGCGCAGACAAGAGCAAAATTCCAGCCGACGCCGTAGAGCTGTGCGGCAACGACATTGGCAAAGCCGATGATGAAGGGGATCGACAGATCGATACCGCCCAGGATGACGACGAGGGTCTGGCCGATCGATGCCACCGCCAGCAGCGAGGCGATCACCAGCAGCGCCCGGATGGCGAACGGCTGGGAGTAGCCCGGGATGAGCAAGGTGCCAAGGAGATGCAAGGCGACAGCGACGGCAAAGGCACCGGCGACGCGGGCATTGGTGGACTGGAACCAGTTCCGGCTCATGCTTCTCAGCCTTTCCGTCCCGAGAGCCGCTCCTGCAGCGCCGTCATGATGACCGCCACAACCAGGATCGCGCCATAGGCGATCTGCAGCACATAGGTGGAGACGTTGAAGGCGGTCAGCACGCTCTGCAGCAGGAAGATGTCGACAGCGCCGATGGCGGCGCCGGCGAGCCCGCCGCGCCCGCCGGCAAGGCTGACGCCGCCGAGCGCCACCGCGGCAATCGCGATCAGCGTGTAGGTCGGCCCGATATTAGGGTCGGCCGAACCGATCAGGGCGGTCAGCATGAGGCCGGCACAGGCGGCAAGTATGCCGGTCATGACATAGGCGATGAAACGTACTTTCGTCACCGGAATGCCGGCCGTGTAGGCGGCGCGGTCGTCGCTGCCCACCGCCATCAGCTGGTCGTAATAAGGCGTCTGCCGCACCAGCCACCAGAACAGGAAGATCAGCGCCAGCGGCAGTGCCGACCAGGGTCCGGCCATTGCCTTCAGCCAGCCCGGCGCCGGACCGATCGGCGCCGGCAGGATGGTCAGCGTCATGCCGGTGAGGATCAGATAGGTGCCGAGCGTCGCAACGATCGGCTGGATGCGAACGATGGTCGCCAAGAAGCCGTTGGCAGCGCCGACGATCGCGCCGATCAGAAGCGCCGCCGGCACGATGACCAGCGGCGAAGATATGCCAAGCCTGAGAAACAGCAGCTGGATCACCATCGCATTGACGAAGCCCATCAATGGCCCGACGGAAATGTCGATGCCGCCGCGCCCAGCGAGGATCACCGGAGCCGAGGCGACCGCTGCGCCGATCAGCGGCGCGGCGAGCCCGATCAGCGCCCCCCAGGCGGCAGGATGGAAGCGCGCCGGATTGAGCAGCAGATTGACCGCGATCAGGATGGCCAGCAGCACTGCCGCAAAGCCAGCGCCGCGCCATCGCGCCGCCATGCGCCGCAACCCGCTCATGCCGCGCGCCCGAACATGGCGGCGATCACCGTATCGCTTTTCATCGCATCTCCGGTGATTTCAGCCGCCACCTGCTGTTCGCGGAACACCAGCACGCGATGGCAAAGCAGGAGGATCTCCTCGATCTCGCTCGACAGGATGACCAGAGCCATGCCGTTCGCCGCCAGTCCACGAAACACATCGTAGAGGACATGGCGCGTCGCCACGTCGACACCGCGCGTCGGATCATTGAGGAGCAGGATCGCCGGTTCCAGCGCCAATGCGCGGGCCAGCAGCACCTTCTGCTGATTGCCGCCGGAAAGCGTGGTGATCGGGGCGTCCGGCCGTGGCGCGATGATCGACAGTCTGTCCCGATAGCGTTCATAGCGCTGCCGCCGCGCGGCGAAGCTGAGCAGACCGAAACGCATATCGCGCGACAGCGTCGAGACGGCAAAATTGTCGAGCACCGATTGGGTCGGAAAAATGCCGGTGGTGCGCCGGTCGCGCGGCAAATAGGCGATGCCGCCGGCGACCGCCTTGCGGAAATTGGTGATCGCGCGTGCTCCGGTTGGCGCCTCGACGGTCACCTCGCCGCCGGCCGGGCGTTCCAGGCCGGCCAGCACTTTCAGGAACCGCTCCTGTCCGTGGCCGTCGAGGCCGGCAAGGCCGACGATCTCGCCAGGCGCGATGGTTTGCGTCATGGGGCTTGCGCCCGGCGCGATCACCAGGCCACGCACCGAAAGGCTGGCGCGATCAGCCATGCGCCAGCTCCGCCGCCGTGCGTGGCGCCATCGCTCTGAGAAGTTCGGATGCGGAGGACGTGCCGCGTTCCTCAGTCGTCACCACGCTGCCGCCGCGCAGCACGGAAATCCGGTCCGAAAGCGACATCACCTCGTCCATGCGATGGGTGATGAACAGGATCAGGCAGCCTTCGGAGGCAAGCTTGCGCATCATGGCGAAGACCGCCTCGCGATCGGCAAAGTCGAGCGCCGCCGTAACCTCGTCAAGGATGAGAATGCGCGGGCTGCGCACCACGGCGCGGGCGAGCACTACCAATTGCTGAACCGCAAGCGGCAATTGCCCGGCCAACTGGTCGAGCGGGATCTCGGTCACCGCGAAGCGCTTCAGCACCGCTTGCGCGCGTTGCC
The DNA here is from genome assembly GCF_040320195.1 of Mesorhizobium sp. M0768. NCBI lineage: Bacteria > Pseudomonadati > Pseudomonadota > Alphaproteobacteria > Hyphomicrobiales > Phyllobacteriaceae > Mesorhizobium > Mesorhizobium sp. M0768. The sequence goes on from NZ_JAMYPD010000018.1 coordinate 124,986, forward strand.
GCCGCTCGGCACGCGGCACGGTGCGCGTCAGCAAGCCGTCGAGGCCGAGCAGGATGTTGTCCGTCACCGAACGGTCAGGCGCGATCAGCACTTCCTGGAACACGGTGGCGAACCCGGCGCCCTGGAACGCCGCCGGCGAGAGGCCGGTAAAGGGCGCTCCGTCGAGCAGGATCGCGCCGCTGTCCGGCTGGACGATCCCCGACAGCAGCTTGACCAGCGTGCTCTTGCCCGAACCATTCTCGCCCAGGATGGTGTGGATCGTGCCGGCGCGGAATGCGATTGAGGCATTGGCCAGCGCAATCGTTTCGCCGTAGCGTTTCGAGATGGCCTGGACTTCCAGCATGAGCAATCCTGATGGAGAAAGCCGGCACCGCCCGTGCGGAGCCGGCCTTCGTATCCTACTTGGCGCAGGCGTCCGGCACCTTCGAATAATCCCAGCCCTTGGTGGGTGCCGGATTGGCGAAGTAGGCATCGAGCCATTCCTCCGGCATCGGATCCTTCGGCGGGACCGGGAAGATCGAGACGGCGTCCGGCGTCATGCAGTCCTTGTACCAGGCGCCGAGGTCGGCATTGTGCACCGGCGGAATCGGGATCAGCAGCGTGTTGAGCTTCGCCTTCTGTCCGTCGAGCATGCGCACGCCGACACGAAACAGCGTCTCGGCCGTCCAGTGCGGCAGAACCGCATGGCCTTCGAAGCGGTATTTGTCGGGATTGGCCTTCCAGTAGCCGAGCGCATCGCCGGTGATCGAGCCGGTGATCAGCGGGGCAGGGCGGCCGGCCTCGGCAAAGGCCTCGGCGACGACGCGGCTTTCGCTGCCCGTCGTCCACACCGCATCGATCGGCGCCGGATTGGTGGCGATCGCCTGCAGCACCGCCGTCTTGGTGACGTTTGCAGTCCAGTTGCCGTTGACGCTGCGCGAGACCTTGAGCTTTGAATTTTCGGCCAGCGCCTTGTCGGCGCCCTGGCGCTCCTGCACGACGATCGGGTGACCGGCAATGCCTTCGACCAGAAGCACGCTGCCGCCGTCCGGCATTGCTTTGCCGATCGCGGTCATCATGTCGTAGCCCCAGCGCGCATAGTTGGAATCGACATTGATCGCATTCGGGCTGGTCACCGACCCAGCTGCCGTGATGAAGGGGATGCCGGCTTTGGCTGCGGCATCGATGGCATCGTCCAGCGCCGTCGCCGAGCCGGGGATCGAGGTGATGATCGAGCATTTCTTGTCGATGAAGGCGCGGATCTGGTTGATCTGCTGACTGGCGTCGTTGTTGGAATCCGACACCTCGAAGCTCGCCACGGTGCCGTCGGCGATCAGGCCGTCGACCAGCCGCTTCAACTCCTTGGTCACGGTGACGCGCCACGGATTGCCCTGGTAGGACTCGGAGTGGCACCATTTCCACGGCTTTGACGGCGGCGTGAAATTATCCCAGGCCGACGGCAGCACCTTTTGCGGCGCGCCGTCATATTGTGCCTTCAGTTCGGTCGGCAATCCAGCAATCACGCCCGAAACGTCTTGAGCGCAAGCTATGGTCGTGACCGATGCAAGTGCGGTTGCGGCCATAAGGCCGCGGATCAGGCTGTTCATGTTCTCCTCCGTTCGGTTGTTTCAGGCTCCTCCGCCGGCAACGCCGGACACCTGCGTCGAAAGGCTCTCCCGAAACAGGCGATTGAGATCGGCAACGACGCGAGCGGCATTGTGCCTTTCGCTCAGGCCGAGATTGATGCGATCGGACGCCGCCTGCTGGAACGCCATGTAGCCGTCGTGCCGCGGCCTCACCCAGGCACCTTCGAGCGTAGTCCGCGTGTCCTTGTAGAAATTGCCGGCGGCGGCGTTGACGGCGGCATCCGCCCAGGCTGCCGCATGGCCGGGCTGGCCGCCGGCCGAGGCGTAAGGGCCGCGCTGCACGTCACCGCTGGCGATCCAGTAGGCGAAGTCGATTGCTGCCTGTCCGGCCCTCGAGAAGGCCGACACGGCGATGCCGGTCCCGCCGAGCGCCGAGCCTTTGGGGCCGGCATTGCCAGCGGCCGGGATATCCGCGAAAGCCAGGCGGGTGGGTCGAAACCCGGCGATGGCATAGGAGACATAGCCATAGATCAGCGGCGCGCAGGCGATCCGCGAGCCGGATCCGGCCATTTGCTCCAGAACCGCGATCGGATCCATGCCAAGACAGGCCGGGTCGACGAGGGCTGCGATCTCGCGCATCATCTCGAAGACCTGCTTGCCCGCTGCCGGATCCACGTGGTCGCCAGGGCCTTCACCGGCGGGCCGGCCGAGATTGCCGGCAAGCGTGTAGAACACCATCAGCGAATGCGGCGGCCTCAGCGGCAACATCACGTGGCCTTGCCGGGCCAGATCGACGGCATCGGCCCAGCTCGCCGGCGCAGCCGAAAGCATGTCGGGCCGCCATGCCTGCACCTGGCTGGCCGCGTCGATCGGAAACGCCCACTGCCGGCCTTGCCAGTTGTAGCTCGGAAAGGACCGGCCGACACTGCCCGCCGCAAGTGCCGCGCGTTCGGCTTCCCGGCCGGCGACATCGAGCGGCGCCAGGCAATTCTCGGCGGTGATCTGGCCGACATGCGGATGGTCGACGACGATCAGGTCGTAGGCACGGGCCAGTTCCTCGACCGGGAAGGATTCGAAATCCTGCAGCGAGCGCTTGTCCCATTCAACGGCGATGCCAGTTTGTTGCTTCCACAGTCTCGAACAGGCGACCATCGGGTCATAGCCGCGCGGATGGCTCCAGGTCATGCCTTTGAGCGTGGCGTCGCTCACAGCCCGAACTCCGCGCGGATTTTTGCGCTGTGCTCGCCGATGCGCGGCGCGGCCCGCTCGACCTTGGCGCGGATGCCGTCGACCCTGAGCGGCGAGCGCGTGGTGAGGATCGAAACGTCATCCTCGCGCGTCACCGTCTGCAGCATGTCGAGGACCTGGAAGCCTTCGCTGGCCATCATTTCCGGCCAGGTCAAAACCTTGGCGCACCAGATGTCGGCAGGCTCGAGGATGGCAAGCCATTCGTCGACCGTCTTCGTTGCGATCTTTTGCGCGATGATCGCCTTGATCTCGTCGCGGGCAGTGAACCAGGTCGACGGCTGATCGCGGTAGGGCGCAAGTTCCTCGAGCCCGAGGAGATCGGCGAGTTTCGAGATCGGCGTCATGGCGATCGCCAGATAGCCGTCCTTGGCCGGATAGACGCCGTAGGGCGCCGAGAGATAGGCGTGCGCGCTGCGGAAGCTCGACCGCCGCGGCAGCCGGCGCCCGTCATTGAGGTGCGTGGTCAGCACCTCGAATTGGAAGTCGACCAGCGCTTCGAGCAGGCTGGTCTCGACATGGCTGCCCTTGCCGGTCACGCCGCGCCGCACCAGTGCGGCGAGGATGCCTTGCGCGGCGGCGGAACCCGCCAGCATGTCGGCGATCGCCAGGCCGAAGGGCACCGGCCCTTGGTCCTCGTCGCCGTTCAGCCACATCACGCCGGAGCGCGCCTGCGCCAGCAGATCCTGCCCCGGCCGCTTGACCCACGGGCCTTCCTCGCCATAGCCACTGATCGAGGCATAGACCAGGCGCGGATTGATCTTGCGCACCGCCTCGTAATCGAAGCCCAGGCGTTCGATGACGCCGGGCCTGAAATTCTGGATCAGCACGTCGGCCTTGGCCAGCAGGCCGCGCAGCGCCGCAAGGTCGGCCTCGTCCTTCAAGTCGATGGCAAGGCTTTCCTTGGCGCGGTTGATCGCATGGAAAATGGTGGAATCGCCGCCGATCTCGGTGTCGCTGAGATAGAGCCGGCGCGACAGGTCGCCGCCGTCAGGCCGTTCGATCTTGATGACCCGAGCGCCGAGGTCGAGCAGCCGCAGCGAGCAGTAAGGCCCGGACAAGAACTGGCTCATATCGACAACGATGAGCCCGGTCAGCGGCAGTTCGGCAATGGCAGCCATTGCCTATTTCTCCGTCTTACCGGCGAAATCGGCCGGATTGCGGTACTTCACCGTCTGCAGGTGCTCGCAATAAAGCACGAGCTCGCCTTCACCCTTGAAGACTTCATAGCTGGCGCGGATCAGCCCCATTTCCTTGTATTTTGGCTTCTTGTCGAGGTTGGAGCGGATTGAATAGATCGTGTCGCCTATGAACACCGGCTTGATGAAGCGCAATTTGTCGTAGCCATACGAAAAGGCGTTGACGCAATTGGTGGCGACGAGACCGAGCCCGGCCGAGAACACGAAGGCCCCTGCCACCAGCCGCTTGCCGAAAATGCCTTGCGTCTCGGCGAACATCTGGTCCTGCACGTATGGATGGATGTCGAGCACCAGCGTGTTGAACAGATGGCTGTCGCCCTCGGCAATGGTCCGGCGCAACGAGCGGATCTTCTGGCCGACCGGCCAGTCTTCGTAGAACCAGTTCTCCGCGTTCCAGACGGGAAGGTCGGCGTGATCCCTAGGCATGTTGGCGGGGTGTGTCGATGCCACGCCCACGGTTGGCGCGAAACTGCTCATGACAACTTCCTCTGGGAGCGGGAATCGTCCATCAGGGCGCGCCGCAGACCAGCGAAATGCATGATCGATCCTCCCGTCAATCTTCTTTTGTGAATAGTATTTTCACATATGGGGTTGCGTTGCAAGCGAGTCTCGGCGAAATTTTGCCTACTCCGTTGGGGCCAATGCCGGCGGAACAAGGGAGGAAGTGATGCAGAATGCCTGTCTGATTTTCGTCGGCAGCCTCAATCGCGACGCCCCGTATTTTCAGGGCGCGCGCGGCATCGGGCTGGGTGTCTACAGTTTCGACGAAGGGACGCTGCAGACGAAGAAACTGGCCGAGACGGGAGACATCGACAATCCCACCTTCCTGTCGGTGACGCCGGACGGCTCCCACGTCTATGCCAACTCAGAAGTGTTCACCTGGCGCGAAGGGGTGGTCTCGGCCTACCGTTTCGACAGGCAGACCGCCACGCTGTCCTACATCAACAAGCAGCCGACGCTGGGCAGCATCACGGCGCACAACACCATCACGCGCGACCGGACCAAGCTGCTGGTCGCCAATTACGGCATGGGCGAGGGCGGCCCCGATCGCTCGGTCGTGGTCTATGGGTTGGGTGAGAATGGCGGCCTGACAGCGCCGTTGTCGAGCGTTGCCCATAGCGGGACCGGACCAGATCCTGCCCGCCAGGAGCGGCCGCATGCCCATAGCGTAACCGAGACGGTTGCCGGCGGCATGGCGATCGTCGCTGACCTCGGCATCGACCGGCTGGTGTCCTATCGCATCGGGCGCGACGGCAGCCTGACGAAACTCGCCGAGTCGGCGCTTGCGCCAGGCGCGGGTCCGCGCCATCTCGCACTGCATCCGGGCGGTCGCTTCGTGTTCGTCATGAACGAGCTGGATTCGACGGTTGTCTCGCTGGCGCTGGACGAAGCATCAGGCAAGCTTACGGTGATCGACAGCAAGCCGGCCGTGCCGCCCGAGGCGCGCGACGGCAATCACTGTGCCGACGTCCAGATCTCGCCTGACGGCCGCTTTCTCTACGGCTCCAACCGCGGTCATGACAGCATCGTCGTGTTTTCGGTCGACCAGCAAACCGGCAGGATTGCTCTTGTCGACTATACGCCTTGCGGCGGTGCCACGCCGCGCAATCTGGCACTGACGCCCTCGGGCGGCCATCTGTTCTCGGCCAACCAGAATGCCGACCGCATCTCGATTTTCGCCCGTGATGCCGCAACCGGCCGGCTGACCGACACCGGCCGATCCATCGATATTGGCACGCCGATGTGCGTGAGGATCGTGCGTTGAGCGCTGGCGGGTGAAAATTCCGCCAGTACCATGGCCATAAGAACGTGTCGTTTCAATACGAGGATCGGGACGCCCGTCGCGCGAGATAGGGAGCCACCAGCGCGCGTATGTCTGCGGCCGCTACGTCACCGGCAGCACGCAATGCGCGCTCGCAGCGCCCATATTCGTCAACTGCGCCTTCGAAATCATTGCGGCACAGTTGCTCCTTTATCAGCGCTTTGCAGATCGGTCCGGCATCTGGATAGAAGTCCAATACCGCTAGATATATCGCCCGTGCTTTGTCGGCTTGGTCGGCCGCCTCCAGCCGCTGGCCGAGCCGCAGCCCAAGATCGATCAGTTCGCGACGCACGCGCTCGCAAGCCGGGAGCGACCAGGAAGCGGTTCGCTCGTGCAACAACAACGGACCCGGGAATGCATGGAAGAGCGCCTCCGCGTCTGGCCGCAATCCCTCCGCATTGACCTTTGCGACAGTCTTGAGCCGTGCTTCCCAGTCGGCGAGGTCGACCCAGACCTTGTCCGATGCAAGGCGAAGCTTGCCTTCGCGCTGGACGATGAGGTCGGTCCGTCCCAACAGCTTGCGCAGCCGATGAAGCGCCTGGTCGCACGCCGCCCGCGCCTGGTCGCCGTCGAGGTTGGGCCACAGCCAGTCCTGAATGGTCTCCTGCGAGCGGGTATTTTCCTTTGAGATCGCCAGCACTCGCAGGATGTCGAGGGCCTTCGTCGGCGGCTTCGCGCCGAGCGCGAGAGGGTTTGCATCGAGTTCGAGCCGAAAGCCTCCGAGGACGTGGACCCTGAGCGGCCAGGGCCAGGCGGTGGGCCGCCGGGGCGGCGGCTCGAGCCGGCGTTCGCGGATCAACGACCGGCAGAACTCGGGCTCGATGCCGCGCTCAAGCGCATCGCCAAGCAGTTCGGCGAGCAATTCCGGGACATTGAGCAGCACCATTGGCCAGCTGATGTCGCGCAGCGCTTCCAGGAAGGCCTGCAGCCGGTCGCCATAGTGCGGATCGTCGCTCCACAGGTTCTCCAATGCGGCCGCTGCCAGAATGCATATCTCGGTTCGCTTGTGGGCGCCGCCGTCCAGCCGCGGCAGCAGATCGCTGAGAAGCACGGCGGCTTCGCGCGGCTTCCTGTCCGCCAGCAGCACCTGGAACTGCGTGATGTAGTGCGGCCAGCGCTCGATCATCGGCTCGTTGGCCGCCTCGATGGCAGTCATGAAGCGCTCGCAATCCTGGTAAGCGGCCGTGAAATCGCCTTGCCTGGCATGGAGCGCGGCGTGGCAATCGGCGACGACGGCGACCTGCGTGGTGAAACGGCTGTCGGCGATCTCGGCCAAACGCTCGACCACTTGGTGGAACTCGGCAAAATCGTTGCGGACCTTCATCTGCATTTGCAAATGATAGAGCCCCCCGAACTCCACGCCCCTCAGCGATTCGCGCTCGCCAATTGCGATCGCCGCCCGCAACGCCGCTTCGGCCGACGGATAGGGAAAATCCCTTCTCTTATAGGGAAAATAACGTCCACTTTCCGCACCAAAGGCGACCAGCCACATGCCGAGAATCCAAGGCAGCACGCTCTTGTCACTCAAATCGTCAACGACGCTGTCGACGGCCTTGGCGAACAGATCGGCGCGCATGGTCGATACCGAAAGATCGATCAGCGTTTCGCTGGCAAGCAGCCGCAATCCGCTCGGATCGTGCTCGGGATTCCGGGTCAACCGCTCCAGGAGTTCGGTTTCGAGTGCTTGTCCGGCGGGGCTGCTGCGATAGCAGTCGTCGCCGAAGTTCAGCGCCCGCATCATGCCAATGCGTACCAGCATCGCTTCCTCGGAAGGTAGTTCCGGAAGCCCGCGTTCGATCAGCTCGAACGCCCGTCGCGTCCACATGGACAGACCTTCGTACGTGCGCCAGCTGGCAGTCTTGACCAACACCGCCCGCGACACAGTGAGGCACAGGCCGCGCAGATCGTCGGCCTCGCCAAAGGCTTGCCACGCCTTGGACAGCCAACGCTCCGCCGCAGCGTCGTCGGGCATGTGGGCCACGCCCAGCCAATAGAAATGCCAGCCATTCATGATGGTCTCCGGCAATCGGCCGCACCACTCGATGAAGGTCGCGCGGCTCCCTTGCGCCAGCAAGTCCTCTGCGCGGCTCAGCAGCAGGTCGCTCGCTTGGTCCCAGTCGTCGGCCTGTAAGGCGAGGCGTATGGCTTCGTCATGACGGCCCGCCCCCGCAAGGACCTTCGCCGCCTTTCGCCGGAGCGATTGCTGCTCTTCCCTGGCAATTTGCTGTGCGAAACGACGCTCGAGGAAGTCGCGCAAGAGGTCATGAAGGTGAAAGATATCGCGGTTGTTTTCCGAGCGCGTGACCAGAAACTGTCGCCTGTAAAGCCTGTCGAGCAGCTTTCCTGCTTCGCCCGACCCGATCATCTCGTCAGCCAACCCGGCGCTGATTTCGGGCAGCAGATTGAGTTTCAGCAGCATGTCCTGGTCGACGGAGGGAAGGGAAAGGAAGAAATGACGACCGAGAACGTCGGGCAGCACGTTCTGCCCGCCGGGGACCGTCTCCGTTGTGCCGTCCAGTCCGGCTTTGGTGCCTTGGTCCGCGAGCAGGACGAGCCCGACCGCCCAACCGCGCGCCGCCTCGACATCGACCCGAGCGGCGTCCCTCGAACGCAGGTGGACGAGATCGCGCGCTTCCGCGGTCGAGAATTCGAGCGCGTGGCGGTCGATGACAGCCATTTTGCCCTTGAGAATGAGGTCGCCCAATTCCTCCTGGGGCAGCGTGCGTGAGACACAGATGCAGCGGACGGTGTCAGGAAGTTCACGGAACATCTCGGAAAGCACCGCCCGAAATTCTGCGGTATCGGCGTCGTGCAAATCATCGAGCACCAGAATTGTGCCGGGCTTTAGCCGAGCGAAATAGGCTCTGGAAAAGCGCCTGGCGAACTCCTTCGGCTGCTCGGCATACTCGACGCCGAAGACCGGCATGTCTCCAGCCGAGACTGAGTCCAGCGACTGCGCCAGATATTGAAAGAACCGCGCTATATCCTGGTCGCCCTCATCGACACGGTACCATATGTGCGGCGCCTCGACGCTTTCGAGATAATCGATGACCGCGGTCGTCTTGCCGTAGCCGGCCGGTGCCGCCACCCAGCATACGCTCGACCGCGACACCCGATCGATCGCTTCGAGAACGCGGTTCCGCCTCAATATCCTGGCGCTGCGCGGGGCCGCCAGCTTGGCGATCCGGCCTGTGCCCGAGAGCGGTTGCGTCGCATCGGCTTCAAAGGCATCTAAGGCGGCCATGGGGGCTCCCGCTCGACCAATCATCGAGCGACGGTCGTGCTGCCATGACCGTCCCGCCGATCCGATTGACGTTAGCCTGGCGCAGTCATGCGACAATTCGTGGGGGCTTCGTAGATGAAGCGGCACTGGCTGATCCCGGGAGGGCGGATCTCGATGGTTGCGCAACCTGAAACTGGGCAATGGACGGCGGGCGAACCTCGCACTCGGTCTTCGACCGTCGGCTCCAAATCCGGTAGAAGACCTGATCATGGCTATTCCCTCCGATTGGCAAGCTCATGGGCTGCCTGGCAGTCCTTTCCAAACGCACGAGCTCATCCTGTGCGCAGTGGCATCCGCGCACATCGGTACGGTCACCTAGTTTCCCGGCGATTGATCTCCCAGTTTTCGCAAGCGTGCCTAGTTTTCAAGGCTTGTTGGGCGCCCGGGTCTTCGGTGCCTTACGCAACCGGAAATCGGGAAGCGGACGGGACCGGATTGTGCGAGGGGATGGGCGACCGGTGGATCCCGCACTCTGTTTTCGACAATCCGCTCCAGCGGCCCGCGCGCGGATTGTCCGCACTGCCGCACGCGACGGTGCAGGGCGCACAACCGATCGAGAAATAGCCTTTTTCGATGAGCGGATGCCGGGGGAGGCGATGATGGTCGAGATAGACCTCGATCTGCTGCCGGGTGAAGCGGGCGAGTGGCTCGATCTTCAGGCGTCCGTCAGTTTCTTCCAGCGTCGCAACATCCGTGCGAACTCCGCCATGATAGCGCTTGCGGCCGGAAATCCAGGCCTTGAAACCGCTCAGGGCCTTCTCGAGCGGCAGCACCTTGCGGATGTGGCAGCACCGGTCCGGATCGCTGCGGTGCAGCGATCCAGAGCCGTCGAGCACCCGCAGGACGTTTGCCCGGGGCGTGACGATGCGCACGTCGGTGAGGCCGAGCAAGGCCGTCAATTGCGTACGATAGGCGACCGTTTCCGCAAACAGCTTTCCGGTATCGAGCGTGGCGATGGGGAGCGACCTGTCGATCGATGCGGCCATGTGCAGCAACACCGCAGATTCCGCGCCAAATGAGGAGACGAGCGCTACCTTTCCGCGGAACAAGTCGGTGACGAGTGGCGCCAGCAGCTCGGGTCCGTCGAGATGGTTCAGCTCCGCGATGATGCCTTCATGCATGGCGATTCGGTCCGGTTTTGGCGTGACGCGGCCGGTTCATAGTCTGCTCACGAAATCGAGGACCGCCTGGCGGTCGGCCTCGTCCAGGCCGAAGAAGCGGTCGCGGACGATCTGCGCCGTGCCGCCATGCGCGAACACTGCATCGCGCAGTGTGGTCGCGCGGCCGTCATGCAGGAAGCGCTGGCGCAGGCGGATGCCGACCAGCGGCGTTGTCCGCCATTCGGCGCCGATGGCGTTGCCCTGGATGATCTTGTCGTCGAGCGCCGATCCCATGTCGTGCAGTAAAAGGTCCGAGTAGAGCCTGACTTCGCCTTTTGTGCCCGCCAGCGCCGGCACATGGCATTTGGCGCAGCCGACCGAAGCGAAGAGCCTTCCGCCATCGCTGGCCAGCATTGCGCTTTCGCTCGAGACCGACGGCGAGGCCAGGAAGCCGGCCGAGAACGGGATCAGTGCGCCAGAGGCCAGGGTTGCCGACAAAAGCACTCCGCTGGAGCCGAGGCCGATCAGGCGCCACGCACCGCCGGCTTCGCCGAGACGGCCGATGCGTGTGGTGATCCCGAGCGCGACCATCACCATCAGGAACAGGAACTGGTCGACGTCGAGAATGCCGCGGCGCAATTGCGGATCGAGCGTGATTTGCGAATTGAGCATCACCACGCCGATGAAGGCGACGATGAACCACGGGAACGGGATCGGCGTTGCTCCGGGCGCGCTCTTGCGGCCGCGAAAGAACGTGCCGATGGCCAGCAGAAGCGGGATGAGCATCAGCACCTTGCTGAGCTTGACGAGGGTAGCGGTGTTCAGCGCCCCGTCCGAGACTGCGAAGGAGGCGCCGTAGACCTGCGCCAGTTCGAAGATGCTCGCGCCGACGAACACGCCGTAGAGCCGGTCGTCGAGATGCGGCAGCCAGCCGCCCAGGAACATCACGGGATAGACGAGCAGCGCCGCGGTGCCGCTGAGCGTGATCAGGGCGATCGCAACCCCCGCGCTCTGGTCGCGTGCGCGCATCAGCGCAGCCACTGAGAGAATGGCGGCTGCGCCGCAGACGGCGCTTCCGACCGCGACCAGCAACGCGATCTCGGCCTCCAGCCTGAACAGCCTACGTGCGATGGCGTAGAGCAAAGCCGCGACCAGGATCAGTTCGATGGCCGCCACCGCGAGCGGCATCAGCCCGAGATCGAGGAACAGTGGCGTCGTGATGCGGAAGCCGACAAGGACGACCGCCAGGCGCAACAGGTAGCGCTTGGTGAAGTCGAGCCCCGGGCGCAGGACGTCGGGGCAGGCAAAGCTGTTGCCGATCAGCAGCCCGAAGAGCATGGCGACGAGGACCGGATTGCGCGACAGCGGCTCGCCCAATCCGCCGGCAATCCAGCCGCCCGCAAGGGCGAGCGCGGCCGCCACGGCTATACCGGGCAAGATCGAGTGCGCTTGTTCCGGCGCATGCGAAAACGTCAGGGCGATGCTCATCGCCTGGCCTCCTCGGCCGGGGTGAGCGTTCGCAGATAGGCAGCCACCGCCTCGATCTCTCCGGACCCTTGTTCGACGGGTTGCGTGTCCGTCCCGCTGTGGCCGGAGACGACGCTGGTGATGCCGAGCTCCCTGGTGAAAGCGTCGGCGACCATCTCTTCGAGGACCGCAATGTCGGCCTTCCAGCCATAGCGGCCGACGCGCGTCGCGCCGTTGGCATCGAGGACATAGTGCGGGCGGCCCTTGATCCCGTCGCCTTTGCTGACTGCCTGCGCCTCGATGACGCTGTCGGGTATGTCGTCTATGCCAGCGACGCCGTAGAGGCTGGGCGGCATGCGCAGCGAGATGACATTGGCCTGCTGCGGCAGTGCAGCCGGTTCAGCCGCGATGCCGGCACCATCGCGCAGCATGTAGCGCCGGGCGACCGGGCTGTTGGGATGATCGATCGGGACCGTGCGCCCGGATCCCGGATCCATATGGGCTATCCTGCGCGCGAAACGGTTCTCATCCGCGCTCGCACCGCCGGGGCCGGGATGACAGGACAGGCAGGACGTCGCATTGAACAATGGTCCAAGACCGGTCCGCGGCGTGAAATCGGTGTGAAACAGCTCCCTTCCGCGAGCGGCGAGATCGGGGTTGGCGGCAGCATTTTGCGTCTGCTGGGCCGTCGCCGACACGCCGTGCTCGTCAAAAGCAGGAACCTCGAGCAGCGCTCCGTCGCGGCCGGGAAATCCGGGAAGCTCGCCGCCTATCGTTATCCAGATCCGCTGCGCGTCCGCCGACATTGCGATGGCTCGCAGGCGATCGCCGCCGAGAGGCCCAAGGCCAGGGATGTCGATCGTCGCTCGGGCGAGAAGCCGGCCGTCCTGGCTTATGCGCAGCAGCGAGCCGTCGCCGCGATTGGCGACGAACAGGTCCGACCCCCCGGCAAGCGTCGTATGGCTCGAAAAGTGCGGATTGGCGATCTCGGGGACAGCGGCGGCAATGTCGACTGGACGATCGAATTCCGGCAGCGAGACCATGCCAGCCCCGGCGACCGTGAAATGCCGCCGGTCGTCTTGCAGTTTCAGCAGCACCAGCCGGTCGCGGCCGGGGTCGGCGATGTAGAGAACACGGTCCGGGTTCCACTTGAAGGCAATGCCGATGACGCCGGGATCGTCGCCGCTGTTGCGGCCCATGCTCACCGTGCCAGGGCCGGCTAGGCCGTCGACACCGTCCTGGACATGGATCTGGACCACGCTGCCGTCCGCAGTGACCGCGCCGAACACGGCAAATCCGCTGCCGTCCGGTGACGGGCCGAGAAACGCCGTTCCGAGCGCACCGGTCTGCAGCCCGCCGGGCGTCAGTTGGCCGCTTGCCCGGTAGTTCAGCCGCTTCGCCAGCCATCCGTTGGCCAGCCAGCCGCTCGCCAGCCATCCAGTGGGTTGAGCGATCTGCGCTTGTTCGCGATCGGTAGACCGGCCGCCGGCCAATCCGTTCGGCGCGTTGGCGATCCAGGGCCTTCCAAAGGCGTTGTTGATCGAGATGTAGCGCGGTCCGGATGCCGCCGCCAGCCGCGCCGTTCGAGCCTGGCCATTGTAGCGCCGGTTGAGGAATGGCTCGCTCTGCGCCGTGTAGAGCTGGACTGGGCTCTCCGCCATAGTCGGCTAGATCTTGGTCGGTGAGATCCTGCGGAACCAGGATCGTGCCCGATTTGTCGCCGCGCGGATCGATTGACAGGATCGCGCCAGGTTTGATTACGAGATCGCCTGGTGGCGCGCCG